>JALUAM010000040.1 GCA_027051095.1 Acidilobaceae archaeon
GGGAAGAAGGAGATCCCGTTCCACCCGGCCCGCGTCATAATGCAGGACTTCACAGGGGTACCAGCCATAGTGGACCTAGCCGCTATGAGGGACGCCATAGCTAAGCTCGGTGGCGACCCCTCGAGGGTTAACCCAGTCATACCTGTGCACCTAATAGTCGACCACAGCCTGCAGGTGGACTATTACGCGACAGACTACGCGTTCAGGATGAACCTGAAGCTGGAGTATGAGAGGAACAGGGAGAGGTACCAGCTGCTCAAGTGGGCTCAGAAGGCGTTCAAGAACTTCAAGGTAGTACCTCCCGGCAAGGGCATAATACACCAGGTCAACCTTGAGTACCTTGCACGTGTAGTGTGGACCTCGAGGAAAGATGGGGTGCTCTATGCTTACCCCGACACGGTGCTGGGGACGGATAGCCACACGACCATGATAAACGCTCTGGGCGTGCTAGGCTGGGGGGTTGGGGGTATTGAAGCAGAGGCGGTTCTACTAGGGCAGCCTTACTACATGTTGCTGCCTGAGGTGGTTGGTGTCAGGCTTGTTGGCGAGCTAAGGGAGGGTGTCACGCCGACGGACTTAGTATTGTATGTTACAGAGAAGCTGAGGAAGAAGGGTGTTGTGGGCAAGTTTGTCGAGTTCTTCGGAGAGGGGGTTAAGAAGCTGAGCGTCCCGGATAGGGCTACCATAGCAAACATGGCTCCGGAGTACGGCGCCACGATAGGGTTCTTCCCGATAGACGAGGCAACTATAGCGTACCTGAGGGGTACGGGCAGGCCCGAGGGTCTGGTTAAGCTCGTAGAGAGCTACGCCAAGAGGCTCGGTCTCTGGTATAGCCTCGAGGAGCCCGAGCCAAAGTATAGTGAAGTAGTGGAGATAGATCTGGCCAACGTGGAGCCCAGCATAAGCGGTCCAAGCCACCCGGAGGATAGGATTCCGCTTGACAAGGCTAAGGAGCGCGTGAGAGAGGCTATGATGGAGTACTTGAAGAAGAAGGGTAGAGGGCCGAGGATAGTCAAGGTCGTGATCGACGGCGAGGAAGTCGAGGTTGGAGACGGCTACGTGGTATACTCCGCCCTTACCAGCTGCACTAACACCAGCAACCCAACGGTCATGATAGCGGCGGCGCTTCTAGCCAAGAAGGCCGTTGAGAGGGGGCTTAAGACCAAGCCGTGGGTGAAGACGAGCAACGCCCCAGGCAGCAGGGTTGTCCCCGAGTACTGGGAGAGGCTCGGCCTCATGCCCTACCTCAAGGCGCTAGGCTTCCACGTAACCGGGTTTGGCTGCACCGTGTGCATAGGGAACAGCGGCCCCCTAAGGCCTGAGATCGAGAAGGCTATAAAGGAGAATGATTTATGGGTTGCCACGGTTCTAAGCGGTAACAGGAACTTCTCGGGCAGGATACACCCGCTAGCCAGGGCGAACTTCCTGGCTAGTCCGCCGCTAGTGGTGGCCTACGCTCTCGCGGGCAGAGTAGACATAGACTTCTCCACGGAGCCTATAGGCTACGACCCCAACGGCAAGCCCGTATACCTGAGGGACCTCTGGCCGAGCCAGGAGGAGATTAGGAGGGCCGTAGAGGAGGCCCTAGACCCGAGCCTCTTCGTTGAGAAGTACAAGGACGTGTTTGAGGGCGACGAGTTCTGGGAGAAGCTCGAGGCGCCCTCGGGAACGCTGTACAGCTGGGACCCGAAGAGCACCTACATAAGGAGGCCGCCTTACTTCGACGACATGCCCCTCGAGCCCCCGCCGCTTAGGGACATAAAGGGCGCTAGGGTTCTCGTATGGGCTCCTGATAGGACTAGCACCGACCATATAAGCCCGGCCGGGAGGATAAGCCCCGACTCGAAGGCCGGCAGGTACCTCATAGAGCAGGGCGTGCCCCCGGCCCAGCTGAACACCTGCGGCTCCAGGAGGGGCAACCACGAGGTCATGATGAGGTGTACCTTCGACAACCCGAGGTTCAGGAACCTGTTGGTCCCCGACAGGGAAGGGGCTTGGACTATCTACTGGCCGACGGGCGAGGTCATGCACGTCTTCGACGCGGCAATGAGGTACATGAAGGAGGGCATACCGACTATAATACTGGCTGGCAAGCAGTACGGCATGGGCAGCAGCAGGGACTGGGCTGCTAAGGGCCCGGCGCTCCTAGGGGTCAAGGCGGTCATAGCCGAGAGCTTTGAGAGGATACACAGGAGCAACCTGGTCGGCATGGGAATACTGCCGCTCGAGTTCATGCCGGGCGAGAACGCTAAGACGCTCGGCCTAGACGGGAGCGAGGTCTACGATATACTGGGTATAGAGGAGGGCCTCTACCCCGGCAAGATACTGACTGTTAGGGCTAGGAAGAGCGATGGAAGCGTGGTAGAGTTCAAAGTGAAGGCAAGGCTCGACACGCCGATAGAGGTCGAGTACTATAGGCACGGGGGTATACTGCAGTACGTCCTCAGAAAGATACTGAAGGAGCAGGGCATAATCAAGGACTAGCGCCTCCAGAGCCTTCATCATAGCCTAGCACGTACCTGGCAACTCTAGCCCTATAGCCTCTCTTACCCTTCTCAGGCGGGTTTTCCACGTCCTTCAACGGCACGGTGTATGTCTTTACGCTCCTTCCTCTAATTTTAGCCACAACTACTGTGCCTCCTATTATAGCCGCGAAAAGCCTGCCCCTCCTTTTGACATCAGGGCCCCCCTGAACCTTAAGCCTATACTTCCCGTCCGAGCTCTTCTCGGCGAGCCCCAGTCTAGAGAGGTAGTAGACGCCGGTCGATGCTATCCTACGGTTAACGCCTAGATCGCGGGCAACCCCGCCAACGCTAGAGGGGCCTCTAGAAAGGGCCCAGTAAAATGGGAGGAGCCATCCATATCTGAGTAGCACCTCATTAACGTTAACGCCGCGTTTACCCTCTGTCAAGAGCGTAATCACCCTGCAGCGCTAGAAGACCTACCGAGCACATAGCCGGGTTATGAGGAGAGAGGCGGCGGGGCCCCCATGGTGGTAGCGGGGGGTGGATTTGAACCACCGACCTCGGGGTTATGAGCCCCGCGGGCTGCCAGGCTACCCTACCCCGCTAGGTTCGCCCCGCCATTTTCCCTGTTATCGCCGCTGGACCTCTTATAGATTTTCAAGTTGTTGACCGGCTTGCCTACGTCGTACTTCCCACTATCTTGGTGTTGCACTTTATAGTCTCGCCCTCTATGATCTCGAGCCCGTATCTCGCGACCAGCTCGCAGAGGCTCTGCTCGGGCACCACGCATTTCTGGCCATACTCTGTCTCCACAAGTATTAGATTTGGCCCCACCCTAGTGGCCTTAGCTTTGACCCCCAAGACTCCGGCCCCGTTTTAGAACGCTTCACGTCAGAGGGTTAAGGGGGGTGTGTTTGGGGGGCTTACCGGTTAAAGTGTTCTATGTGGTCCTAGACGGGGCGGCGGACTCCCCTAGCTCGCCTAGGAGGACGCTGGAGGAGGCTGACAAGCCCAACATAGACTCTCTAGCTAAGCGCTGCGCGTGTGGAATGCTATACACTGTTGCTCCCGGTGTCGCTCCTCAGAGCGACGTAGCGACTCTAAGTCTTCTCGGCTATGACCCGGAGAGGTATTACCCGGGAAGAGGGCCTCTGGAGGCGCTTGGGGCCGGGGTAGAAGTCGGCGAAGGGGGAGTAGCTTTCAGGGCTAACTTTGCGACAGTCGACCCGGCTACTCGCAGGATCATTGATAGGAGGGTGGGGAGGAGTCTGACCAGCTTCGAGGCTAGGAGGCTAGCGGATGCTGTCGACGGGCTGAAGCTCGCTAACGGTAAGGCCTTGGCTAGGTTTAGGGCTACGATAGGCCATAGAGGGGTCTTGGTTTTAACCCACGAGGATTATATCCTGAGCGACGAGGTCAGTAATACTGACCCGGCTTACGAGAGGAGGGGTAGGATCAGTGTCGCCCTAGAGAGGTTTGAGCCCTTCATACGAAGGGCTGAGCCCCTCTCGGACAGGCCCGAGGCCAGGCTCACGGCCGGGCTTGTGAACGAGTTCACGGATAAGGCCATAGAGATACTGGATAGGCATCCGGTTAACATTGAGCGGGAGAGAAGAGGGCTTCCAAAGGCCAATGCAATACTGCTTAGAGACGCGGGCAGACTATCAATTAAGCCGCCCTCCTTCGAGGCCATCCACGGGGTTAAGGGCTCGAGTATAGCGGAGATGGTTGTCGAGAAGGGTATAGCCGCCTATGTAGGATTGAAGGACCTAAGCCCGGGCTTCGACCTGGAGAGTGTAGATCAGCGCAGAAGGCTTATCGAGGAGGCTAGGCTGGCAGCTAAGGCGGTCTACGAGCTTGGCTTTGACCTAGTGTATGTACACCTCAAGGGCCCCGACGAGCCGGGCCACGACGGAAGCTTTGAGGGGAAAGTGAGAGCTGTGGAGGAGATAGACAGGTACTTCTTCGCCACTCTAATGGATTCCGTGGAGGAGGATGCGGCATTCATTGTTACCTCCGATCACGCGACCCCCTGGGATAGAAGAGCCCATACCTCCGACCCTGTGCCAGTGATGGTCAGCTGGAAGGAAGCTCCCAGCGGGCCGGGCTTATTCAGCGAGTCCTCTTGTAGGAAAGGCGGGCTGGGGATTATAGAGAGGGGCTTCAAGCTGCTCCCATTAGCACTAAAAATGCTTCGAGCCCCGTAGAACCTGGGGAAAGCTAGAGTATGAGGCAAGAAGAAGGCACTAACGGGGGCCAGCAGTATAGCAGGAGGTGGAGGAGGAGAGAGCGTAGCGGCTACGCTGTAAGGAAGATACTCAAGGCGACGCAGGTCCTTAGAGCGGTTCTAGCCGCCGCCGGAGTAAGCGCTGTAATGGCTGTTATAGGAATAATCCTCTACCTGGCAGTCTTCCCGAGCGATGTAGTGCTAGTTGAGGCGTTTGTGTGGCTCATAGAGGCTATAAGCTTCTCGAGCCTAGCCGTGGCTTTCTACATAGCAGCTTCACGCACGATAAAGCAGAGGGAGAGGTTCGAAATCCTCAGAATTGAAGCATTAGCTGCTCTTCACGTGGCATTAGCTGGTCTCTTAGTCACGGGCTTCATAGTGGCTAAGGCGATCTTCCTCCCGCCCAAGGGCCTAACCCCGATAGAATTGAGCCTCTATCCCCTGGCGAGTGCGGCTATATCATTCGCTATGGAAAGAGCCTTGCACTCTAGGCTCCACAAGCTGGAAATAAAACTAGTGTCGCTGAGGTTCGTCGCGGAGAAGCTCAAGCTAGATGTCGCCCTAGAGGCGGCGGGAGGCCTTTCAATAATAGCCTCCAACATAACGGGTTATAGGCTATTCGAGGTCGCTATAGTAGTCGCCGTGGGCGTCTACGTCATATACGGCCTGGGGTCCATAGCGATCCACAACCTATTATATCTAATCGGGCCTGGCCCAAGGAGCGAGCGAGAGAGGGTAAGAAGGTCTATACTGCTCGTGGTGGAGGACCTAGGCTATAAGGCTAAGAGCGTGAGAGTTGAGAGCTACGGTACCTTCGCGGAAGCGGAGGTTTGGGTGGAATATCCCCACCATGCAACGCTAATGGAGGCTTACAGGGATGCGAGAAAGCTTGCCAGGGCTCTAGTAAACAGGGTGCCCGAGCTGTTGAGGAGCGTCGTGGTAATGGTCCCAGTGAAGGTTAAAACTGTTAAGAGGTACAGGAGAAAAGCTGCGGTCGAGGCTTCACAGCCCTCAAACCCGGGCGAGAAGAGCGAAGATAGGGAAAATAGCGGTGGCTAGGGAGGCTAGCAACCAAGATGTGAGGGCCCTCAGAGCTCGGCTGTCCGGTCACATAGGGCTTCCCTTAATCCCGTTTCGTCACAGGGCCCAAAGCAGTATAGCTATCCACAGCCCGGTTTATTGTTAACTTCGACGGCTTCGGGAAAAGGATAGCGAAAAGGATAGCGCGGCCGTAACGCCTGAGCGCCCTAAGTCTAGCAGCTGCGGCCCGTGACCGTCGCATATCTCCTATAATGGTAAACTAGGGGCTCCTGAAGGGGGGAGTCTGGTACCTCTCCTCCTTCGACTAGGCCTAGCACTATCGTGTGATCACCGCCGTCGTAGGTCCTCCACTTTGAGAGGTAGAGGTGAGCCTTTCCTTTGACCCTGGGACCATAGGGTGTCTCGTTGAAGCCTACTTTCCTGAGCTTCTCAAGGGGATCAGCTCTCTCGGCTAGGACCTCGGCTACGCTCCTATCATCGCAGCCCAGGAGAGTTATTATGAAGCGGTCGGCCGAGACTAGAGGGTCGTGGCTTCTGCTACCCTTTGCCACAGAGACCATCATGAGGGGCGGGTTCAGGCTTATGCTTGTCACGCTTGACGCTGTGAAAGCCGCATACCCTTTGCTGCTCTTAGCTGTGACCGCGAAGACGGGCTGTGCAACATTCCTCATGAATGCCTTCAGCAGCTCGCCGGGCTCCATGGTCCGAGCCCTTCACTAGGCCTAACGAATGAGGCTTATAGTCTTAACATTTAGCTATGCTCTGAGACGCTGTGGGTTGGAGGGCTGTGGCTAGGAAGTCTATGAGCGTGCTAGACGTCTACGCCTGGGTGTCTCTGTGGAGGGATAAGCTTGAGGGCGCTAGGCTAGACAACGTGTATAGGCCCTCAGGTGTCGAGGGGCTACTCCTTAAGTTCAAGTGGGCGGGAGGCCAGGCACTGATAGTAGCGGAGCCCGGCGTGAGGATCCACCTAACTTCCAGGCTTACTCCCTCTCATGAGGTCGTCCCTAAGGGCGTAGTAGCCGTGGCTAGGAGGCATTTAAGGGGTAGGCGACTCCAGGAGCTGAGGCAGGTAGGATTCGATAAGATAGTCGAGCTAGTGTTCTCCGAGGGCTACCGTATGCTGGTGGAGCTGCTGCCTCGGGGCGTCATAGCGGTGGTATCGCCTGAAGGCAAGATACTTGCGACGACGTCGACCCTAACTGCTAAGGATAGGGTGGTTAGGCCGGGGGTCGAGTACAAGCTTCCACCGTGGAGAGGCGAGAACCCGTTTACCTACACGCCCGAAAAGTTAGCTGAAGAGTCATCCAGGGGCAAGGACCTAGTAAGGGGGCTAGTAGTAGGCGCTAAAGTTCCCGGCGAAGCTGCGGAAGAGGCGATCTACAGGTGTGGGTTAGATTTATCGATAAAGCCGTCTGAGGCCGGTTTAGAGGCTTTCAGGTG
Organism: Acidilobaceae archaeon; assembly: GCA_027051095.1. Taxonomy (GTDB): domain Archaea; phylum Thermoproteota; class Thermoprotei_A; order Sulfolobales; family Acidilobaceae; genus Aeropyrum. Next base: position 7,177 of record JALUAM010000040.1, read on the forward strand.
TATAGCGGCCAAGCTGAGAGAGATTTTGGATGAGGCGTCGCGGGGCAGGGGCTACGTTGCGTTTAAGGGCGGCGAGCCCGTAGAGGCTGATCCCTTCAAGCCTACTAGGTTCTCAGTAGTCAGAGAGTACGATTCTCTCGACCAGGCTATTGACGACTATTTCCACGCTGTGAGGGGTAGAGCGGAAGGCGTAGAGGACCCTGAGGTGGCTAAGCTGAGGAGGAGCATGGAGGAGGCTAAGGCGAGGGCCGAATCTTATAGGAAGGAGGCTGAGAGGCTCAGAAAGCTAGCCGAAGTAGTAGCGGCTAGGTACCAGGAAGTAGACGAGGCTCTAAGGAGGGCGTGGAGAGGCGTCGTGTGGGGACCGGTCAGGGAGGTTAAGGGCAAGTGGGCGCTGCTAGAAATCAACGGTGAAATAGTTAGAGCCGAGAGGGGCGAGGACGCGGGCAGGCTTATACTGAGGCTTTACAGGGAGGCAGGTGAGATGGAGGCTAAGGCTAGGAGGGCTGAGGAGGCCTGGAGGGAGGCGGAGGAGAAGCTTAAAGCTGCTCTGATAAGGTCTGTCGCTCGTAGGGTTGCGGCGGCGGCTAGGTCAAGGAGGAGGTTCTGGTTCGAGAGGTACCACTGGACTATAACGTCTAACGGCCTTCTCGTGATCGGGGGCAGAGACGCCTCCCAGAACGAGAGCGTAGTCAAGAGGTATCTCACAGTCAACGATATATTCATGCATGCAGACATTCACGGAGCCCCGGCCGTGGTATTGAAGGTGCGCGGGAAAGCGCCGGGCCCGGAGGACCTAAGAGATGCGGCTGTGATAGCCGCCGCCTACAGCAAGGCGTGGAAAGCGGGGGCAGGGTCTGTCAGCGTGTACTGGGTTAGAGGAGACCAGGTATCTTTCACTCCGCCGTCGGGGGAGTACCTCGCCAAGGGGGCCATAATGGTTTATGGCAAGAGGAACTACATACACGGCGTCGAGGTAGCCCTATGGCTCGGCCTCGCTCTACTCGAGGAGGCGCCCATGGTGATAGTGGGTGGTGAGAGCTTCGTTAGCAGGTATAGCCTGGCTTACGTTAAGCTTGTGCCCGGCGATCTGCCGCAGTCTAACAGCGAGGCTGTGAAGGAGGCGCTGGCAAGGGTACTTGACGAAGAGAGGAAGCCACTAGCTATGGGCCTGCCGGAGGAGGAGGTATCATTCAGGCTCCCAGGGAAGTATAGGATATTATGGGCGAGGAGGGGCAGGGCTGGGAGCGTCGAGGAAGTGCTACAGTCTTGGTCTTCTCTATGAGAATAAGGCAGAGCAGGCTTGCCTTGGGCCAGGGAGAAATTACAACCCTCAGATAACTAAATAGAATTCAAGGGGACTGAGAGGGTCGGGGGCTAAGGCTGTGGTATGCCCCTACGCTAAGAACATTAGGGGGGCTGTAGCTTATTGTGAGTTGCTTGGGGGGAAAGTAAGCACACTGAAATATCCATGTAAGGGTAGATACCAGAGATGCCCGATTTATAGGGCGAGGGCTCCCAGGCAAGCGGCGAGAGAAGAGGCTTCCAGGCCCGTAGAGGAGGCTCCTAGGGCTTCCCAGGAAGCCGGGGCTGCAAAGCCCGCGGAACCCGTAAAGGCTACCGGGGAGGCCGCAGAGGCGTCAGCTAAGGAAGCGGCAGGGGCTAGAGCCGGAGTGGAAGAAGGTCCTCAGCGCTCCGCGGAGGTAGAGGCCGCGGCTGAGAAGGAGGCGAGGGAAGAGACGATTAAGGAGGAGGCCGTTGTAGCCGGCTCGGGCGCATGGAGGGCTGAGAAGCTGGTAGACCAGGTCTGTGATACACTTGTGCAGGCGTCTATGGTGGCGTTTGCCGAGTCCAACAGGTTCTTCTCTGGCAACTTAGAGGAGCTGCTAGCTCTCAGCAGCGACTACTTGGACAAGGTGATCTACTTTAATGGCAGGAGCGGCAACGCAGAGCTAAGGGTAGCCCTTTATAGGGGCTTAGTAGTCGGCGTAGAATACGTGGGCCCCGAGGGAGATAGGTCCTGCGGTGAGAGCGCGATTAAACATATAAATCCGTCGTTAAACGTCACGGGGATGATCTATATAGTCTCGCTTTCGGCCCTACCAGCTCTAGAAGAAGCCTTGAAAGCTCTCTCAGGCTAGCCTAAGCTCTACCACGATGACCCTCCTATCATCATCCTCCTTAGCCTCGTGAGCGAGCCTTGCCTTCACTTTAATCCTCCTCGAAGCTAGCATAAGGGCCAAGTGTAAATCGTCTATTCCGCAGTCTTCGCATCCGGCATTGTACACACTTATCCTAGCAATGCAGCCATCCACGCTTTCAAGCTCGGCGATGTATAAGCCGCCTGAGACGCTGCTTATGGCGTCGGCTAACGCTCTAGCCATCTCTGCACAGCTCCTCAAGGCTTCTGGCATAGAATACACCTCTCAAGCCCCTAACGGCTTCCGGGCTCTTAGTCACTCCCGTTCCCACAATGACGGCTGGCAGCCCCGCCTTAACAGCCATAGCAGCGTCGGTATCAACCCTATCCCCGATGACAATAGCCTTACCACGGATCCCCGCGGAGTCGTATGCAGCTTCTATGATCCATTTTTCAGGTTTACCGGCGTTATAGTCGATTTTCCTACCCGAGGCTCTTTCAAGGGCGGCGACTATAGCGCCAGCGCCGGGCTTTAAGCCGTCCCTGGAAGGGAGGACGTGATCCAGATTAGTGGCAACGAATAGTGCCCCTGAAGAGAGGGCTTTTAGGGCGGCTTCGAGTTTTGGATAGCTGAGCCCTCGATCGAGGCCCACTATGACAGCGTCGGCGTCACCGGCTTCAGACATTGTTAGGATCTCGTGTCCCTCTAGAGTAAGCTCCTCTATGAGCCCCTCCTCGCCGATAGGGTAAACCCTTACTCTGCCGACCGTTCTGACCAGAAGCTTGGCAGCGCTGTAACCGCTCGTAACGATCCTGCTAGGAGGGACCTCGACGCCTAGCAGGCCTGTTAGGAGCCTTGAATATACGCGCCTACTCCTAGTAGAGTTGTTAGTAACCACTACAAGCCTTCCCTCGGATGCTAGGAGCCGCGCTACAGAGACGTTTTCCCTTATGGGCTCTCCATCCACCCAGATCACGCCGTCTAAATCCATCAGGATTATATCGAAGTCGTCCAAGAAGCGGCAGGTCACAGTGAGCCGCCCGGGCTTAATAGACTCGGCCCGGCCCTAATACCTGAATGGGGCGCTCCTCTGTGAGGTATACTCCCGACTCTGAGTCGATGAGGAGAAGGCATTTGGCCGAGGGAGCGCCCCCTCTCTTTCTATAAGGCTTAGAGGCCACACATTTTAGAGAGGCGCAGGTTGCCCGGGTCCACCCGTAAATACATATTTGTCACCGGCGGCGTCCTATCGAGCGTCGGCAAGGGCATAACGTCGGCGAGCATAGCTCTTCTAATGCAAGCTAGAGGCTATGAGGTGCAGGCTATCAAAATAGACCCGTATATAAACATGGACGCGGGCACCATGAACCCTTACATGCATGGAGAGGTCTTCGTGACGGAGGACGGGGGAGAGACAGACCTAGACATAGGACACTATGAAAGGTTCCTGGGCAAGAACCTGAGCAAGCGTAACAACATAACGGCGGGGCAGATATACTATAGCGTGATAGTGAAGGAGAGGAGGGGCGACTATCTGGGGCAGACGGTGCAGATTATACCCCACGTCACGGACGAGATTAAGTCTAGGATCGAGGAGGTCGCCGAGGGCGCCGATATAGTCATAGTCGAGATCGGCGGCACAGTGGGCGATATAGAGGGGTTACCTTTCCTTGAGGCTGCTAGGCAGATGAGGCTAGAGAAGGGCTATGAGAACACGTTCTTCGTCCACGTGGCCCTATCACCATACCTTCAAACCACCGGCGAACAGAAGACTAAGCCTGTTCAGCATAGCGTTCAAGAGCTGAGACGCATTGGTATACAGCCAGACGCTATAGTTGTCAGAAGTCATAGGCCTCTAGATTCAGAGGCTCTAAAGAAGATAGCATTGCATTCAACCCTGCCGCTGGAAGCCGTGGTTAACAGCTACGATGTCGATAACATATACCGCGTCCCCTTGCTGCTCGAGGAGCAGGGACTCCCCAGGCTAATAGAGAAGAGGCTTGGGCTCGAGCCTAGAAAGCCGGATCTCTCAGAGTGGCTCGAGTTCGTGGACGCCTACGAATCCGCTTCTAAGAAGGTCAGGATAGCTATGATCGGCAAGTATACGAGGCTCAGGGATAGCTATCTGAGCATCGTAGAGGCGCTGAAGCACGCGGCGGCTTGGGAGGGTGTAAGGCCTGAGCTAGTCTGGGTAGAGAGTAGCGATGTGGAAGCTGGTAAAGTCGACCTAGACGAGGCCCTGAACGGTGTAGATGCGGGCATAGTGTTGCCCGGCTTTGGCTCGCGTGGCGTGGAAGGCAAGATAAGAGCGATACAGTGGCTACGCGAGAACAAGGTCCCAATGCTGGGGATATGTTTCGGACTACAGCTAGCCGTAGTAGAGTATGCTAGGAATGTTGTGGGCCTTGAAAGGGCGCATACCACGGAGGTAGACCCGTCGACCCCCCACCCCGTCGTAGACCTGCTACCCGAGCAGAGGAGCGTGAAGGAAAAAGGCGGCACGATGCGACTAGGCGCCCAGCCGGTGAGGCTAGTAGAGGGCACCATAGCGTGGGAGGCCTACGAGGGGAGACGAGTGATTATGGAGAGGCATAGGCACAGGTACGAGGTTAACCCGAAGTATGTCAGCTTATTAGAGGAGCATGGCTTAGTGATAAGCGGCTACAGCGAGAACGGCTTGGTAGAGATTATAGAACTGCCGAGGAGAGAGCACCCGCATTACATGGCGACCCAGTTCCACCCGGAGTTTAAGAGTAGGCCGTTGAGCCCGGCTCCGGTATTTAAGGCGCTGGTCAGAGCCGCGCTTAAAAGAGCGGGGGCCTAGCCGACCTGCTCTTCACCCTCGCCGGGGTCTAGCACTAGGACTACGATTCTAGCCTTGAGTGCTACAAGCTTTTTGATCCCCCTCTCGCCGGGCTGATACTGGGGAGCAACGATGCCCGCGTCCTCCAGCTTCTTAATCTGGCCGCTAATATTAGCCTTACTCTGGTCGATCTCCTGGGAAATCTCGTCTAAGCCCATGGGCCCCCTCCTTAAAAGATCTACTATCCTGGTCCGTGTCTCGCTCGACAGAGCCTTGGCAACCTTAGCGACGTTCCTGTAGCCGACCACGTAAAGTATTCTATCTCTCTCGTCAAACATTATGCCTTCCTTTTTCGGCAAGCTCTTCACGTCCAGGCCCATGTCTTCGACCCCCTAGTCCACTGTCAGTTAAATAGGATTAGGCGTTTTTTAAATTTTTAAAGTCTTGTATTATTAGGCATGGTCGCGATAGGGAGTCTAGGAAAGCCTCAATAGCAGTGTGTAAATGGGGGGAGCTAGGGCTATATAAGCTAGTAGCTGAGAGGCCAGTGACTCCAGGAACAGGCCCAGCCCCACAGCCCTATATTTGAGCCAGAGCGCGAGAGCCCCGAGGGAGTTCCCTACTAGGGCCACTGCTGCGGTTGCCACGGCGGCTTCAAACAAAGCCGTTATCGAGGTGGCAAGCGCGAGGGCCAGCCCCAGGGTAGTCCCCACCGCAACATGCCTCCTAACCAAGGCTCCCCGCCTAGCATGTAGGAGTGGTTTGGCTCGATTAAGATGTTGCACGGGATCAAGAGCTTCTGGAGGCCTAAGAGGTTATCATATAAAGGGCCGGATTAGCCTTCAGGCTTATAAAGTGAGGGGTGTACAATGAGTAGGCGCATCGTGGTAGAGGAGTATCCATACCCCAGGATTAGCGAGCTTAGGGTTGAATTCGTCGAGAGGAAGGGGCTAGGCCACCCGGATACTATTTGCGACGCCGTGGCCGAGGCCGTTAGCATGGAGCTAAGCAAGTACTATGTCAAGAGGTTCGGGAGAGTGCTACACCACAACGTGGATAAGGTTCTACTCGTGGGTGGCCAAGCCGCTCCAAGGTTTGGTGGGGGCGAGGTCCTCCAGCCCATATACATTCTAGTCTCGGGGAGAGTCACCACGGATGTTAGAACAGAAGAGGGCTGGGAGCAGGTTCCCGTAGGCCCACTCATATTGAGAGCAGTCAAGAGCTACATCTCGAGCAATTTCAGGTTCCTAGACCCGGACGAGCATATAATAGTCGACTACAAGATCGGAAGAGGTAGTGCGGACCTGGTGGGTATTTTCGAGGCCGGCGGCAGGGCTCCGAGGGCTAACGATACTAGCATAGGATCCGGCTTCGCACCGTTGACTCCCCTCGAGAGGCTCGTGCTAGAAGCGGAGAGAACACTCAATAGCAGGGAAGTTAAGTCTAGGATTCCGGCGCTCGGCGAGGACATAAAGGTCTTAGGCGTCAGGGAGGGCAATAGGGTGGAGCTGACTATAGCCGCCGCGGTAATAAGCAGGCTAGTCCTAGACAGGGACGAGTACATGTCGGTTAAGGAGGAGGCAGCCGAGATCGTCAAGGACCTGGCAGCTAAGATCGCTCCGGACTACGAC
>JALUAM010000041.1 GCA_027051095.1 Acidilobaceae archaeon
GTTACTCAGCCGTCCGCCACGCCCCGCAGCGGCGGGGCGTTCGACTCCCATGGCTTAGCCCTACCCCGATAGCGGTCGGGTCCGGCAGGATCAACCGGAGTTACGGCCGCGGCTGAGCCGCAGCCCCCGGCGGGCTGCCCCTCCGGGCATGGTTCCGTGGGCCCGGAGGGGGGCGGGGTGTCCCGGCTCCCAGGGCCCCGTCGGGCCTGAACGTCCCCAGGGTAAGCGTCCCTGGGGGTGTTCAGGCCCCCATCTCATGTAAGCGTAAGGGAGCCCTACAGCCCCGCAGGGCTGCTGTTCCTGCGGGGGCTGTAGGGCTCCGCATTGGGTGGTATAGTGTGTGAGGGGTTATAATGGTTGCGGGATCGTAGTGGCCTGTCGCTCCCACCGCGCGCACGTATTGGAGGTGTGCCCGCGGCTGGAGGCTGGAGGCTCATCCAGCGGGGCTCAGCCCCGCGTCGCCCCCGCGCCGCCGCCGGGAAGCCGCGGGCCCACTAAGGATTCTGTGGCTGCTAGCGCCTTGAGCGTTGGGGGCCCTCGTTCCTGCGCGGGCTCTTCACAACCCGGCCGTGAGGGCCGGGCTACGCCCTTTCGAGCCTCTTCACCGGGCCCCCGCTCTCGTTGGGGTGTCTCGGCGTGTAATGTTTATTCAGTTTAGAGGGTTGATGCCTATCTTTGGCGGGGTGATGAGGCAGGGACGTCGGCTAGCCCCCGGGCCCTGGGGGGCGATGTTGAGTGGGGCTGGCCTGACCCGCCGCTGGCTGTAGCGGAGGGTGTCGTCGAGTTGGGCGGCGGCTACTTCGACTACCTGTCGCTGCTCGTCGAGGAGTACGGCGCTGTGGGCCTCTTCGCCGCGGCGTTCATAAACAACTTCCCCCCCGGGCTGCCCCCGGTCTACCTGACGCTTGTCTCGGCCTACGCGGTCGCCGATCCCTCCAACTGGTACCTGGGCGTGCTGGGGGCCGGGCTCGGGGCGGGGCTCGGCAAGGTGGCCCAGTTCATGGCCGCCGGGGCCTTGGCATCCAGGGTTTCAAGGGTCAGGGCTATGAGGAGGTACGCCTCCGCCGTCATGGGCGGGAGGAGGGCTAAGCTGAGCATAGCCCTGCTGGTATTCCTAGCAGCGAGCCTGCCGCTACCCGACGAGCTCATATACATACCCCTTGGGGCCGCGGCTTTCAGCCTCAGCTACTTCACGGTGGCAGTCGTCGCTGGGAAGATAGTCCTCGTCTCGGCTGCCTATGCCTTCGGCTCCGCGTTCAGGGTCGTGGTCACCTCGTCTGAGAGCCCCCTGGTGGTGGCCGCCCTCGCGGCCGCTAGCCTTGGCGCCTCTGCCCTCCTCACAGCATCCCTCTTCCTCCTCGACTGGGAGAGGGTCTACGAGGCCTACGCCTCGAGGGGCGGAGGAGAGGCCCTGAGGGTCCTATTAGACGAGGTGCGAAGGCTGCCCTCGACGTTCAGGGACGCCGCGTCCAAGACCCTCCTGAGGGCCCTTTCAACCCTATCCAGGTAGTTAAGCGCCAGGCTGACACATCTCTTCCTCTCGGGGCTGTGACGAGGATAGCGGACTCCGACCCCGCCGGGGGTTGACGAGGGATCAACCAGCCGAGCCCTCCTATCCCTTGAAGGCTACGAGCCTCTCAGGCGTGAACATCCTCCTGGCAGCCACCACAGCTATCAAGGTGAAGGCTAGGAGCACTGCCAGGTGTAGGGCCATGCCCGCGAGGTCACCATAAGACGCCCTGAACACTGCGAGGCTTGCATGGGTGAAAGGCACCGCTAGCAGCACAGCCCTGGCCCACGCGGGCAGGCTGTCGAAGTCGACGACAAGCGATGAGAAGTAGACTGCCAGGGCCGCCATGAGGACTGCGAAGGACGTGCTCTGGGCGCTCCTGAGGCTGCCGCTCCACGCTGAGAGCGCCGCCACCAGGGCACTCGTGAACGCAACCAGGGCTAGGGTGGAGAGGGCCCATGCCGCGGCGAGGTAAGCCCCCACCTCGACGCTAGTACCGCTTAAGACGAAGAAGGCCACTATCGCGACGCTATCTGCCACAGCCGCTGCCAGGCTTAGAAGCATGGATGCCGCCATCTTCCCCGCTAGGACCTCCAGGGGGGTTGCAGGCGCCGAGAGGAGCCTCTCTATACTCCTCCTCTCCCTTTCTCCGACCACCGCGTCGCTCATGAAAACGACTGCTGGGTTCACAACGAAGAAGAGCGAGAAGGCTATCACCCTGGCCGAGAAAGCGACAACCCCCGCCTCGCCACCCGCGGGCTCCCCGGCGGGGGTCAGAAAGGTGACCCTAACCTGTATAGGGTCTAGGAGGCCTCCCTCGTCGACCTCTAGCCCCGCCGCCTCGGCTAGAGCCGACACCCTAGCCTCTACAACAGACCTCTCAAACTGCGCCACATAGGACCTAACTATGGATTCTATCGAGGAGAACACGGGGGGCCCCGGGACGTAGCTCAGCTCCACGTAGGTCCTACCATCTAGACTCTCAACCATCTCGCCGAAGCCCTCAGGCACTATTATAGTGAAGTCGCCTCTACCTCCCACTACGACCTCCAGGGCGACGCCCTGAACACCCGCGGAGAGCCTCTCCACAAGGCCCTCCACGAAGGCTCTAGAGATCTCAGTGCCGTCTAGGTCGACCACGCCTACTGTCACTTGCTGAGCAGTGTAGAGACCCCCGGCCAGCACTGCCATGCCCGGCAGGGCTATCAGGGGGAGTAGTACCACGTAGGCGAGCGTCCTGTAGTCCCTCGAAAGGTCCTTGACCTCCTTCCAGAATATAACCCTAGCCCTCTTCACCGCCGACCGCCCTCACGAACGCCTCTTCCAGGCTGCCCGCAGAGTAGGCCTCCAGGGCCTCGCTCACGCTACCCTCGAACACAGTCACCCCCCTGTGTATGAATGTTACCCTATCCGCGATCTCCTCGGCCTCCCTCAAGTCGTGAGTCGTTATTATGAAGGTTGAGCCCCCCGCGGCGAGGCTCTTAATCAGCCTCCTCAGCTTGAAAGCGGCCACCGCGTCGAGACCCGACATCGGCTCGTCGGCTACCAGCAGCTCGGGGGAGTGCATCAGGGCTGCCGCTAGCAGAAGGCGCCTCCTCATACCCCTGCTATAAGACCCTGCCTTCTGCCGCTCCAGGACCTCCCAGGGGAGGCCTGCTATCCTCGCAGCCCTCTCGACCAGCCTCTCAGCCTCCTCATCGCTGTCGGCATAGAGCCTAGCATAGAATCTCAAGTTCTCCAGGCCCGTAAGCCTCTCGTATGGCTGAGCGTCTTCAGGCACGTAGCCTACCCTCCTGAGGACCTCAGTCCTCCTAGGACCCCGCGGGTCAACGCCTAGCAGCCTCACAACACCCGCGTCGGGCTTGTAGAATCCCAGGAGGACCCTCATAGACGTGGTCTTCCCCGAGCCGTTTAGGCCCGCCACCACGTGTATAGTACCCTTGTATACCCTGAGGCTAACGCCCCTCAGGACCTCTCTCCCGCCTAGCCTCTTCCTAACCCCGATCATGCAGGCCGCGAGCCCGGCACACTCCTCCACAGGAAGCCCAGCCCCCCTTTAACCGGGGTAAACGGGGAAGAGGGGTCAAGACGCTATTCTAGTCTCGGGGGCCCCCACCGGCGGTGGTCTGCCGTGCTCGACGACTTCCTGGCAAGGTACGGAGAAAGGGGCTACGCTCTACTTAAGGCTATACTAGAGGAGGCTGACAAGCCCCGGCGGGGGCCCTCCCTCGGCGACTTCAGCTTTAAGGGCGTGAAGGCCAGGCTATCCAGCTACGGCGTTGACTATAACCCCGCGATACTCCTCTCAAAGCTAGAGAGGGAGTACGGGGTCATAGAGACTAGTTACAGGAGCGGGAGCCAGCACTGGTGGAGGATAGTCGACAGGCGCGCGATAGAGGAGGCTGTCAGAGAGTACGAGGGCAGGCCCCCGGGCCCCCATGATCCCAGGGTTAGGGTTCTCAGGGTACAGTTTGCGAGCCTAGAGCCCGAGGCCCTCCTCAGGGAGCTGGAGAGGATAGCCTCGAGCCCGAGGCCCGGCAGGAGGGAAAGGGAAAGGCTCAGGGAGATCGCCTTCAAATACCTGCCACTCATAGCATCGTTCCTCGAGGAAGCCTCAGGCTACGAGGACGAACTGGAATACGAGATAAACCTGGCAAACGAGATCCTAGCAGCAGCCGAAAGAGCTGCTAGAAGACTCAGGGATGCTGGTAGGTCAGCTTTCGCCCTAGGCACAAGCGTGAATGATAGCATCAGTGTTAAGAGCGCTGCGGAGAGGACACAATTAAATCGCGGCTGGGAAACAGACACGTGATTAAGTCCGGGCAACCTCACTGTTTCCAGGGCGTCAAGCGGTGAGGGCTGTCTTAGCAATCCTCGTGATAGCCGGAATAGCGCTTATAATCTCCTTCACGACTCTATTACCCGAAGACGACGCCGATACTCCAAAGGCGCTCATATATTCAACGCCTAGCTGTACATGCTGCACAAACTACGCTGCATACCTTCAATCGAAGGGCTTCGCCGTTGAGCTACGCTTAGTAGATGTAACCTATTTAGCGGAGTTAATGAGCTTAGCATCCCCCAGCCTCTGGAGCTGCCACGTAACTATAATAAACGGGTATTACTTTATCGGCCACGTCCCGGCAAGCGTAATATATGAGGTGCTAGAGAAGAAGCCAGCTATAGACGGTATATCATTACCCGGCATGCCATCGGGCTCCCCCGGGATGCCCGGTGAACTACTAACTCCTTTGGTAATATATTATTTCAAAGGAAACAAATACGACATTTATATAATAATTAATTCTTTAAATTAGTGAACCTTTTTCCGCGGCCTCCTTAAGCCTTTCCATTATGGCCTTGAAAGCACGCGCTAGCACTTTCTTATTATCATAAGAGGATATAATTTGTTTTAAGTTGCTCTTATCTAGACTTCTTAATCTTTCCACTTCCCGTACTATCAGCTTAGTAGCCCTAACCGCCTCGTCCACTATCGTTATCGACGCCTTCTGAGCCGTCCTGCTGAATGGGTTAAGGTCTATGGCTGCAACGGTTTTACCCCACCTAACTAGGGCCTCGGTCCTGTCACCGTCCTCTATTGCGAGGAGGACGAAGTCGGCCGAGGCTATGCCGTCCCTACAGACTATCCCCCTAGGGCTCTCGAGCCCCGGCACCCTGGTCTTCTCGCAGCCGCTGCCCAAAACCTTCCTTACGCCCGCGGCCCTCAGCTCCTCCTCTATGAGCCTGACCCTCTCCTCCGTCCTGTAGAAGATGTTTACCTCGACGGGCGCCCCCGTGACTTCCTGTAGCTCTCTTATCTCCTCTGCGGCTAGCGCCGCGTAGTTGCCGTTGACTGATATCACGGGCCTCCTAGCCAGTAGGAACCAGGCCGCAGCGGCCCTCGCAGCCTCAACCGCGAAGTCATGGCTCCTCTCGCCCAGCAGGTAGTCGAAGCACTCGCCCCTACCATGCGCTATAAGCCCCTGGGGCACTACCACGCCCTTCTTGAAGGCCTCTACCAGCTTCTCCCTCGCTACCAGCGAGTGGTACCTGGGGTGGCTCCTCGGTATCTCGAACTCCAACCCGCACCCCCGGAATCCCCTAGCCACTCCAAGGCACTAGTACACGACTCTGGGCGGGCCCCTGGAGGGTGATAGCACTCTCACCTTGAGCCCGGACGCGGCTAGCCTGGATGCAATCTCTTCCACAGAGTCTCGTTCAGCTACCACTACCGCCAGCTTCTTCTTGACGTAGTACGATGCCACGCCGCCGCGTGGCAGGACCTCGCTCAGCTTCAAGCCAAGCATTCTCTCGTCGAGCCTTCTGGCTCTAGTATACTTCAGCGCCTCCTCGAGGAACCTCTCGGCGCTTAGCTCCGACGCGAGCCTGTGGAGGGACCTAGAGGCTTCAGCCCAGTCCTCGCTTTTAAGCGCTGAGAGCAGCTCGCCGGTAGCCATAGACCCCCCCTCGCCGACTACGACCACGAGACTCGGAGGTAAAGGCATGCATTCTATGACTGCCGAGCCTGGGGGCCCCGGTGAGAGCCTCACAGCGACGCCGACGCCACAGCTTATAGCGGGCACGTCGCCCAGGCCAGTCTTCATCTCAACCTCAACCCTGTGGGCCTCTCTCAGAGCCCTGGACACTGATAGGCCCCTCAGAGCGGCCGCGGCTAGCGCGCCCAGTATGGCGGCCGCGGCGCTCACAGCATACCCGCGGCCAGGGGGCAAAGGCATAGACGCCCTTCCCCCAATTTCGACGCCCAGCCTCGAGGCCGCCAGTTTTAGGTGGGGCGGGGCCTCGTGCCAGGGCGGCTCCCCTTCTATAGGCCCCGCTCCCAAGCAGAGCCTAGCAGCCGGCTCCACGACAATGCCGGCTCCCAGGGAGCCAGCCTGCATGGGGTCGGGGGCTGGCACGGGCCTGAAGAACGCCGTTATGTGGTGGGGAGTCTCAACGCACAGCCTAGCCGTCAAGCCACCCTATCACCGGACGTAGAACTTCCTGACCTCCTCGACAGGCGGCGATGGCGGCAACTCCCTCTTGTGCCTCGTAGACTCGTGCATTTCTAGAACCTTCAGCACCTTCTCCCTGGACACCCCGGTCGCCTCTACTGCCTCGTCCACACTCATGCCGAGGTCGAAGAGAGCATGCAGGACCACGTCTATCTCCTCGTATTTAAGGCCGAGCTCCTTCTCGGCCTCATGCCCCCTCCAGAGCCTCGGGCTGCTTGGCTTGAACGCTATCCTCTCGGGCACGCCGAGGTGGAGCGCCAGCCTCCTCACCTGGCTCTTGTAGAGGGCGCCTATAGGCAGGAAGTCGACGGCCCCGTCCCCGTACTTCGTGAAGTAGCCTATGAGTATCTCGCTGCGGTCCCCGGTGCCCGCCACCAGCAGACCGAACTTGTTGGCGTAGTAGTATAGGATGGACATCCTGATCCGAGCTCTCAGGTTGCCCAGGGGCACCCTATCCTCCTCCTCGCCTTCGTAGACAGGGAGCGCCGACTTATACACGTCCACTATCGGCGCTATGTCGACCTGGTTCCACTTCACGCCGAGCGACTCCACCAGGCTCTTAGCGTCCTCAACGTCTGCCTGGGGGGTGACGTTCGAGTCCGGCATTATGAGGGCTCTAACCCTTTCCCTCCCGAGCGCCCTCACAGCTAGCGCCAGCGTAGTAGCCGAGTCGACCCCCCCGCTTACGCCCACCACGACGCCGCGCGCCCCAGCGTCCTCGACGACCTTGGATATGAAGGATTCTATGTAGCGTGCCAGCGAGTCGTAGTCAAGCCGAACTAGGTCCTCCAGGGTTACCCTGGCCTGCACAGGGGCCCACCCCTAGTTTCTCAGCGACTTTATCTATTAAATGTGCAGCCGCCACCTCCTTGTGGATAAGGCCCACCCTCTCCACTCCCCCGTCGCGGTAGAGCATTACAGCCTCCAGTAGAGGGCTGGAGAAGCCCACCCCCTCGACTCCAACCCTGTTAGCCACCACGATGTCCGCAGAATACTTTTCCATCTTCTCCGCGGCCTTAGCCTCCAGCTCGCTCAGGTCTTCCACGTACTCGGCAGCGAACGCCACTAGGACCCTCGGCCTCGAGGCCAGGGAGGATAGCACTTTGGGCGTGGGTTCGAGCTTAACCTCGAGCGTAACCCCGCTCTTAATCTTACCCTCAACCCTCCTCGAGGGCCTGAAGTCCACGGGAGCCCCTGCACCCACAACGACGTCGTATCTTGTGCGCGAGGTGAGGGTCTTCACAGCCTCCGCCATCTCCTCTGTAGTGCTCACTCTCAAAACGTTCACTACATGGGGGATCTCAACTGCTACATGGCCTGCTACAAGGTCGACCTCTGCCCCGCGGGCCCATAGCTCGAGCGCTATCTCCACCCCCATCACGCCGCTGCTAGGATTACTTATGAATCTCACCCTGTCTATCCACTCCCGGGTGGCCCCCGTAGTTACTAGAGCCCTCACACCCCGCAGGTCCTCGCAGCCCCTCCTCGCGAGGGCGGCCACCACCCTGCCAAGGGTGTGTATGCTAGGGAACCTGGCGAGCCCCTTCTTGACCTCGGGCTCCACGATCTTGTAGCCGTGCCTCCTGAGGACCTCAGAGGCAACCCTGTACTGCGGGCTGTTCCACATATTGCCGTGCATAGCGGGCGCCAATATCACCGGCTTCCCATAGCCCCTGGCTGATATCGAGAGCAGGGACACGCTCGTGTCGCCTATGCCATAGGCTATTTTAGCCATTGTCGTCAGAGTAGCGGGGGCCACTGCCACCGCCGAGGCCTCCCGGGCCAGAGATATGTGCTCCACTCCCCCGCCAAACTCCACGTAGACCCTCTTGCCGGTAGCCCATTCGAAGAGAGTCGGCGTGACAAGCCTAGCTGCGTCCTCAGTCATAACGACGCTTACTCTTCCACCCCTCCTCATCAGCCATCGCGCCAGGTCCACGGCCTTGTAAGCGGCTACACTGCCCGTGACGCCTAAAACGACTTCACGTCCACCCAGATAGTCGTTCTCCTCCGCCACTATATCCTCTGAGGGGTGATGCACAACCTCCCCCCGCTACCACCAGGTCATAAGCCGGGGTTTTAAGAGCGGGTTGAAGCTAGATTACCCGAGTTTAAGAACCCCGGAGGGTAATAGCTCTTCTAGCGAAGTGGTAGCATGGAGAGCAGGGGTGAGCATAAAGAGCAGTTCAAGTTTAGGGTTAGGAAGGCTAGGGCCGAGGAGATTTACGCCGTCATGGACATAAACCTCAAGACCCTTCCCGAGAACTACTGGTATGGCTTCTACAAGTTCATATACGACAACTGGGGCGAGGCTTTCCTTGTAGCCGAGGCCGAGAACGGGTCTATAATAGGCTATGCCATGAGCAGAGTGGAGCACACTAGAGACCCCGTACTCCTAGGTCTTAAGACCGAGCTCGAGGGGGATAGAAGCGTCCTTTCGAAGGTCATAGACGCCTTGAAGTCGCAGCTCGCCGAGGAGAGGCCTGTCGGCCACTTGATATCCATAGCCGTGTTGAAGGAGTACAGGAGGAGGGGCGTGGGGAGCGCGCTGCTATCCAAGACCATAGATGTAATGAAGAATGTTTACAAAGTAGACGCTATCTACCTGGAGGTCAGGGTGTCAAACACGCCGGCCATAAGGCTCTACGAGAAGTTCGGGTTCAAGAAGGCTAGGATATGGAGGGGCTATTATAGGGACGGCGAGGACGCTTACATAATGGTGAAAAGACTCGTAGATTAGCGCTAAACGCTCTATAATACACTATAAGCCAGCCCTACCAGTCTATGCCGATCCTCTTCTTAAACTCCCTGTAGAGCGACTCGACCCTGTCAACCCACTTGGGTAGGTCCTCAGGCTTCTCGGGGTACTCCTTGTAGAGCCTCTTCACTCTTGACATGTACTCTCCCACGGTTAGCAGCTGCACCAGCTTAGTTGGCCTCTTAAGGAGCGACGCTAGGACCTTAGCCTTGTCCAGGAGGCTAAGGTTGACCCCTCTTAGCTCGCCCGTTAAGCTAGTCTCTATAAGATTCTCTACGTTTGCGAGCCCCGTCTTCATGGCCCACTCGACTTCCTCGTTGCTCAGAGTCTGCAGATACATTCTCAGTATGTCTAAGCCCGCCTGCTTAGCCCCTAGCCCCCTCATGTACCTTATGTTGGCTAGCCACAGCGTTGAAGCGGAGAAGTCGCCCACCTCGTGGGCACGTATTATAGCCTCGGCGGCGTGCTTAGCAGCAACCATCGCGTAGCCCATGCCGCCGCCATGGAGCGGGTTGACTGTGTACCCGTTATCGCCTATGCTTATAAAGTTGTGCCACACTAGTGTATTGGCTGGCCTCCGTGTAGGCAGAAGCGCTCCAGCCTCGTTTAGCACCCTCACAGGCTTCACCTCCCTCCTAGCCTCCAGGTACTTCTCGTAGAGGAGCCTTGGGTGAGGGTATCCTCTACCCCTCTGAACTCCCAAGCCTACGTTGGCTATGTTCCTGCCCTTGGGGAAGAACCACCAGTAGCCGCCGGGCGCTATCTTCTCATTTATATAAATTCTTATGACGTTGGGCTCTTCAATGTCGTAGTCAACCTCTATGATTTTTCTGAATGCTACAGCGCTGTCGGTCTCCCTCAGAGGCTCTTTAACGGGCCACTCATCCGGCAGCTTCCTCTTAACGGCCCCTCCGCTACCTGTCGCGTCTACTACTACGTTAGCCTTAACTATTATCGTCTTGCCGTCGCTCTTTCTCTTGGCTCTAACGCCTACGAGTTTACCGTTCTCTAGCACAGGCGCTAGTACGTGGGTCTCAAGCATAACGTCTACGCCTTTCTTCTCGGCTTCCCGTAGAAGGCTCAGCCCGTACTTAGTCCTGTCTATCATGAAGCCTCCTCCAGGCTCCTTCAGCCTTATCTTAACCTCCTCGGAGGGGCTGTAGATGTCTATGGCGTCCACAACCTGCATCAGCGCCTCTCCCTGAGGGAAAGGCAGCCCCGTCTCTATGAAGTGCTGCTTCCCTATCGCATCCCCGCACGGCTTGCCCCAAACACGCCCGGGACCTGAGACTTCAAGCCCCACAACCCTCAGCCCGCTATCCTTAAGAAGGTATGCTAGTGAGGAGCCGGCAGGGCCTAGGCCGACTATAGCTACGTCGTACTTAAGCACCTCCGAGGCCAACACCCTAGCACCTCAATGCTGGTAACATGCCGCCCACATTAAAGTTTTCCTTTATAAACTCTACTAACAAGGACGCCCCTCCCCTGCGCCGCCATGCACTTAGCACTTAGCAGTCCCGAGATCGAGACACCTGCTGCTAAGCTTGCAGAGCTTAGTACAGGCTCAGGCCTTACGCTATGTAAAACTCCTCACAGCACCGCGATGCACATTCAAGACGTTAAGGGCCGTGGAGGCAGGAGCCGGCTGCACCTCATGCTAGCTTAATACCCTCTTCACCCCTAAAGCCTCCCCTCAGGGGGCACTCCCATGGGGTTCTGGTTCGGGAGGAGAAGGAGGAGGAGTATATTCGACTACATCGACTACATGTTTAGAGAGTTCGAAGAGGAGATTAGAGCCCTTGAGGAGGAGATCGCTGAGATGCTTAGGAGAGGGGGCGCCAGCGTTAGAGGCCCCTACGTGTACGGTGTCAGGATAACGATAGGGCCCGACGGCGTGCCACGGGTGGAGGAGTTCGGCAACGTTAAGGTAAGTAAAGGCGAGGGAGTTAAGATACTCGAGGAAATGGAGCCTCTGGTAGACGTAATAGATCACGACGACGAGATTTGGATTGTCGCAGACCTGCCTGGCGCCAGCAAGGATAAGATAAAGGTGAAGGCTACAGAGGACAAGGTGATCATAAGGGCTGAGGACGGAAAGAAGTACTATAAGGTGGTTGAGCTACCAAGCAAGGTTAAGCCCGAGACTGCTAAGGCCTCGTACAAGAACGGCGTGCTAGAGATAAGGATTAAAAAGGTGAAGCCAGCTAAGGAGGGCGAGGAGGAGCCTGGCTTCGAAGTGAAGGTGGATTAGCGGCCGGGGAACTGTGTTGAACGAGGAGGGATCGAAAAGTAATTTTAACGACGTTGTTGAAAAGCTGATAGGAGAGGCTGGTAAGGAGCCCCTCCTGCTTCATAGGGAGGAGAGTGTTGTCTGTCCTGCCTGCGGCTCAGCCTCCATGACGGTTGAGGAGTACCTATATGAGGTCCCCTACTTCGAGAAAATTATACTCTCCGTGGGTAGGTGCTCTACGTGCGGCTACCACTTCAGGGACGTGAGGGTCGCTGAGGCCTTAAACCCCAGGAAGCTCGTGGTCGATATTTCAGGTGAAGACGCCCTTAGGATGCTGGTTGCTAAATCTCCCTTCTCCTCGGTCCTAGTGAGGGAGCTAAACGTGTCTATGATACCCGGCCCCGCGTCTATAGGGTTCATAACCACGGTTGAGGGCCTTATCGAGCGGTTTATAGAGGTCACGAGTCATGCCTGCAAGGACGTAGAGGATGAGAAGTCTAGAGCCTCCTGTGAGGATACGCTTAACAAGCTGAAGCTCCTCAAGGACGGCAAGATCAGGGCTACCTTAGTGATATGCGACTACGACGGTATGAGCAGGATAGTGGATGGAAGAGGCGTATCTGAGCAGGAGCTAGACCAGGAGTGCGAGGCTCTAAAGCCGGATTGGATACCGTCACTGGGCCAGGCGTAGGTCAAGCCCTCTCAGGCTGCGCCCACCCTCCTGAGCTCCTCCAAGGCCATTCTTAAGGCCCTGACCCTTTCCTCCTCGCTCTCAGCCGCAAGAGCCTCAACTATCCACGCTGTAACCCTGTACAGCACTGCCAGAGCAACACCTTGCCTCTTAAGCTCTGACTCCAGCGTCTGCGTCTGAGCCTTTATAGAGTCTATTATCACTTCTAAAGCCGAGATAGCGTCCTCTAAGTCTCCGCCATGGTGATGATGGTGTTCGTGCTCGTGGCCATGCTCATGGTGGTGATGAGCCTCCACCTCTTCAACAATCTTCTCGAGGTCCTCCCTCCTCTTAGGCATAGTCATCCTCTTCCTGGCCACGCCAGGCCCCCTCAAGGACTAGCGGGTCCTCGACTTTATATATCTCGCCGGTAACTCCAGGCTAAAACATGGGGCCTGTGAGGAATGGTATTACCGCGTACCCCCGGGGACCCCCGAGCCCCCGGGGGCGTGATGAGGCCCTCCGCCCGAGGCCCCTCAGTCCTACCCTCTTAGGCTAGTTTTATAATCACGGTCTTCAAAGTGCCGCCCTCGAATATCACGTTAATGGACGCGTTAATGCCCTCAAGCTTTGAGAGGGGCTCAAGCGACTTCCTTACCCTCTCCAGCTGCAGTATCTTCTCCTGCATACCCTTAATGGCGTCTACTAGGACCTGCAACTCAAGCCTAGGGTTAGGGTTAACGTAGACCTTCACACCGTCGAGGTTAAGCTCTGCTGCCGCTGCAGGCGGCGTAGAGCCTCCCAGCTCTCTAAGCATCTCCTCGAGCTTAGACGAAAGGTCGGCCGCCGCCCTGATCTTCTCGACTTCTCTTAAAAGCTCTGCTAGGATCTTTTTATTATCGGCTATCTCTTTGTCCAGGTACTCGAAAAGGTCTCTAACATTGTTGAACCTCATTATGTTGATGCCCTGAGCGCTTTCAGCAGCCACTCCTAGCTCACCTATGAAACTTGTGCTAGCGCTTTAACCATATAAAGACTACTTCTCCTCTAAGTTATCGCTACCCGAGCTTCTGATCTCCGCGTACTCCACCACGCTCCTAGCTATAGACCTAGCGAGCTTCGATAGCCCCTCTCCCACGCACCTTCTAACACACTCTTTCCTAGCATTCTCTGGGAGCTTGGAGCACCTGCTATACATGCATTCTCTCTCCAGGACCTCCGTTTTAATGTAATATACTGTCACTCCGGGCCCCTTCCATTTAGATAGCATCCCTGCTACCCCTGAGCCCCTGACAAGCTCGTCTACCACGCTCTCGTCTATTAGCGAGGCTGAGAACACGTATGCCCTCAGCTCCGATGAGATGCTTCTTGCAAAGCTAGCAGCTATCTCCCTCACCTTCCTCTCCACCTGGAGCCCCGCCGTTACGTTACGGGGTTAAGCCTCGATTACGGGGGGAGCTTCGTAATTACTCCGTGATAGCCCTAGAATGATTACCCTTTAGCCTGCGTATACTCGTATGCTCGCCTCTAACTGCTAACAGGACGGCCCTGCCCGAGTATAAGCCTTCTACTTCGAAAACTCCCCCCTCGTAGAGGTCGCCCGCCAAGTTGTACTCATAGGATATTATATACCTGCCGTCCTCCGAGCGCACGCAGGGAGGGTATAAAAGCGCGCTCTCCTGGCCGCCCTCAACATTGACCACAGCCCTAACCCTACCCTTTACGTGCTCCATCCAGCTGTAGCTCCTGAGCGGAGGGCAGTGGGCGCCTGGCTCTACTGGCGCCATGACGATCGTCACCCTTCTGCCCTTGACAAGACGCCTTCTCCAGCTCACCCTCGCCTCGGCTTCGAATACGCCCCTATAGGCTATGACTGTCATCTCAGGCTCGCCTAGCTTCGACATGGACTCATAGATTAAACCAGCCTTCCCGGGCCTAGGATAGGCTACCAGGTCTACATCGGAAGACGTGTGATAATAACCGCCTGCTAGGGAGCCCGCGACGCCTACCTCTTCACAGGGGGAGACCTCTAATCGTGGAAACACCTCGCCTAGGACCTCGATAGCCCATTCCGGCCCGGCCCCTTCTATTAAGCGCCTGCAAGCCTCCAAGGGGCTTATAGACCTGACTACATCGAGGGCGCTGGCGTAGGGCATTTCGGCTGAGTAAAGAGGGTCGTGGACCAGCCTTATGTGGCGGAAAGCCTCGCCTAGCTCCTCCGGGGTGTAAGAGGCCAGAAGGCGGCAAAGCCTTGCGCTACCCAGCCTCCAGGGCCCCTCACCGCACACTTTATACTTGGGTAGCACTGCCACGAAGCCTGGAGGCGAGGGGAGCGCTAGGACCTCCCCTAAGATCCCGGAGCGCAATTCTATAATAGACCCATGGACTAGCCTATCCTTGAGCCTTAAGTAGCTCAAGCCTTCCACCATAGTCTGGGGTCGCCACTATGTCCCCGCTTGCTACCTCCACCCTTAGCAGCAGCTTTGCCCGGTAAAGGCCCTTAGGCAGCTCTTGAAAGCTTGTCCTCCAGGTCTCGAGAACGCCGCTCAGGCCTATGCCGCGGAACCTGTAGCGTGCAGGCACCGTGATAGCGCCGTGCTTACTAGCCTCACCCTCAATCATTATTATGCCATTATACCTGCCGGCGGGCACGTATAGAGGAGTATAGCACTCCGCGCCCTCAGCCTTCTCCAGCACCCTAATCGTAACCCTAAGCCCGCCCCTACACACCTCTGTCACCCGCTCTTTGGGCCTTAGCCCTGGCCACTCGCTTCTCGGGCCCAAGCATCCCCTGAAGCCGAGCCTCTCTAGAGCCCTTCTCAGCCTCTCAACGCCGCCCTCAATGTCTTCAAAGTGGATTAGCAGGTCCACGTCGCTAGCCCGACCCTCCTCCGCTACAGCCCACGAACCCGTTAGCCCGCTCCAAGAGGGCTCAGCGATGCCGATCAGGTCGTGGATGATCTCTGGCAGGTCCTCAGCCCTCACTTCAAGAGACTTGCGGGGGTCTATGAGCCTCCCCGTATCGCGAGTCGCAGGCACCTCTGCCGATAAGCAGCCAACCCATGATAGTGATGCCTGAGGTGACCTCTCAGGCAATGTTTCAAGCCTAGAAGCCCCTTTAGCCCGGTAGGGGACTGCTATCAACATGCCTGGAGGGTGGTAATAGCCCTTGACTATCCAATAGTAAACTATGCCAGCCAGCGGCGCTTCCAGGATCCACCCTTCAAAAGGCCTTCTCATTGACCCTTAAGGTCCCCCCGCCGCCTTTCAGCTAGAGTGAGGGAGTTCAATATTTGCATGGATCTCCTTCATGTAATCCTCGTTTATGCCGAGTCTAACCATTAATGCGTAGATCACGCCGTCTAAGAATACCATGGCCGTGTCCTCGAAAAGCGTGCCCAGCGGAGCGAGAGGCTCATGGATCCCTAGTATCTGGCGGGCGAAGAAGTCTTCCATACGCGACATCTTGGCCCTACCTGGCACCCTAACTACTACATCCGCTATCCTAGCTAGAGGGCTGTCCCTGTAGGTGGTTATCGCCGCCACCCTCGCGTTAACCTTCTTCGCAGTCTCCGCAGCAGTGACAATGAGTTGCGTCCTGCCCGACCCTGATATAGCTACTACTAAGTCGCCCTCCCTCACGCTCGGCACGATAGTCTCGCCCAGAACGTAAGAATTGAAGCCTAGATGTAGGAGCCTCATTGCGAAAGCCTTGCCTACGAGGCCGCTTCGACCCGCACCCATCACGAGAACCTTCTTAGACTCCTTGTACACCCTAACCAACTCGTCTATGAACATGTTGACTTCGTTTTCATCGATCTCCTCTATAGATTTCATTATGAAGCTTGCTATCTCCCTCATAGCTAGGAATACTGGATGGGCCTTAGAGGCCCCTGAGCCCTCCTTTCCTCCAGCCTCTCTCTCCAAGAGGTGTAGCCCCTTTACACTTGGTAACCGGTAGAAGGCTTAAAATAGGGATTGTCGCTCTGAGCCGTGCTACATGCTCTTTAATCTCCTCGTAGAACATAGATACTTGTTGCTACGCGTGAGCGGTCGGCTCCGGCTCGACCCTCTCATCACCCTGCGGCTCGACTTGGGCTAGGGAGACCTCATCCCTACTAGCTGTTGTGCCCCGCCTTACCGTTCCGCCGTCATATTCATCCCCCCTGAGGGGGTCTCGGCGGACGTGAGACCGGCGGGGCCGTATACACCTTAAACGTCTATATTAGGCTTAGGCTTTACTGCGAGAGGAAAGCCGCCGGTACATGACGTGTCGCTACTAGGCCTGACAGAGCTCTATACCGCCTCGCTTAAGTATATCATCTGCTATTAAGTCGGTCTCCGTAACCGCGGGGCTCTCAGCTATAAGCTCCTCCATCTCACCCAGCCTAGAGCCTTCAACCCCGTCCACGATAACAGTCATCTCTATCTTCCGCCTTTCGACTGAACGCCTGTAGAGCATTACAACTAGCGGGTAATAGACAAGCTGCTCGTCCTTCACGTTGCCGTAGAGGCGGAGCACAGAGTTTATCTTCGACACGTCTACGTGAGCCTTAAACACGTAGCCGCAGCTGGGCTCCCCCTTGATGAGGCGGCCCTCTAGGCTTGAAACAACATCTCTTATCCTCGACGTGGGTAAGGGCGCCAAGGAATAGGTTTCAGGCGACTTCTGCCTTATAAGTCCTCTCTCCATGAGCACCTCTATTACGGAGTCCACGTCTACCTTGTCGCCGAGCTTCTCCTTTAAGTCAGGTATACCCGCTTCGCCCATCTCAGCTATAAGCTTGAGCACCTCTATGCTCTCGGAGCCCAGCTCTCCTATCTTCTGCCAGAAATTGGCGGTTCTAAGGCCGTCGCCAAATGTCACCAAACTGCCTGTCTGCAGCTCGAAGCACAGCGTAACCGTCTCCATCTCGAGCGGCGAAGGAGTATAGTCTATGCTATGAGCGTGAATTACGGAGCAGTATAAGGGCATGAATGCCAGTCTAGCCCCTACGAAGTCCCCTAGAACGTTGACGACGCGCCTTAATAGCCCTCCCCTAAGCCTTTCGCTTATCTCGCTGACTTTCTCAACTGTAAGCGAAGGCGACACATAGAACTTCTTAGCAGGCTTCTTAGCCGTCACTGGAACGATCTCCTTGACCTCCCGTTCCTCGATTGCAACTAACCATCCAACACCTAGGGAATTAACACTCTTAGCTACATCACCGCCTGCGACCACAACTACCTTATCATAGCCCCCGCCTCTCTTAGCTAATAGGGCTCTCCCAAGGACCTCCTCGAAACCTAAGCCCCTACAGTCTACAAACCCTACCTTTACAGGCACAGGACCGATCTTAACCTTGACCTCATTCACTTCTAACCCGTTAACTCTAGAGAGCGAAGACTCGACCTCGATTTCAATCTCGGAAACGTTTAATCCTTTATCGCCGCCTCGCTCCTCTTCCATGCCTCTCCCTCTTCTCAGCCTCCCTCCCCTATTTAATCATAAGGATACGAATTTTATAAAGGGGTGGAGAGCTTGTCTGTTAGGAAGAGCAAGAGAATGAAGGTAATTATTGAATATAAGGGGTCGATAGTCGAGGCTGAGAGGGACGAAAGAGGGCTCTACTCATGCCCCATATGCAATAAGTACCTGTTCTACTCTCCAAGCGACTTAATGCATCATATAGTGTCTCATGCCAAAGGCATCATAAAGCATGTAAGGCCGGCCCCGAGAAGACATTAACATCTAATATTTACTTCGCGTGATTAAGCTAGTTTAGGATTAGTTTATTCAACAGTCGAGGAGAAGTAAATTTAGCTTCCAAGAATCTAGCCCGCTATAGCGCCTATGGAAGACTCAGGCCCTTTAACCCGCGATAGTGCCTTAAACCCGTTATACTCGCCTAGCTCACCGAAGAGAAGCTTTATTATAAGCTGTGCTATCTCCCTAGCATCGTAGCCTCCATCGCTATTAATGCTTATACTTTTACCGTTAACGACTAGGCGGGGGGGCCCGCAGAGCCCTATACATCCCATTAGACCGTCGTTGACAAAGTCTACTATTATCTCGATACCATACGTTTCTCTTATAATCGTGGCCGCCTCAAACACCTTAAGCGCTAGATCCCCCTCGTGAATTCCAGGCGATATAATCTCGATCACGAAACCCACTATCAGCCCACCCCCGGCCCCCTGAACGTGATTCATTACCCTTTGAAAGTGTTGTGGATGCTCTCTTTAAGGGGTCCCCCTCCCCGTGAGACTCCTAAAATACATGGGCGCCGGCGGAGGGAAGCTCTTCCCGCCCAAGATTTAGTAGTCCTGCCGGATTACATACCCTACAATTTAGTTTCGATGTATTCTATGTCCTCCTCGTTAAGCCTCCAACCCATAGATTCTGCTATCTCCTTTACATGCTCCTTTTTCTCCGCTTTAGGTATCGCTACCACCCTAGGCCTTGATATCACAAAGTTGAGGCCAACCTGAATTGCAGTTTTACCATACTTTCTCCCTATCCTAGCTAGCAACTTAATGTGAGCTACCTGCCCCCTTTCAAGGGGTGAGTAGGCCTGTATTGTGATCCCATTCTTTATAGCGAATGGGAGTAGACTCCTCTCTATCCTTCTATCGACTACGCTATACTTCACCTGGTCGACGACTATTTCGTGCTTCCTAGCAGCATAGATTGCTTCCTCGAGTTCGCTTACGTCGAAGTTACTAACTCCTATGTATCTAGCCACGCCTGCCTCAGCTATCGCCTCCAGGTTTCTCACCTGCTCTTGTATTGACACCTGAGGGTCAGGCCAATGAATTAAAACTAAGTCTATGTATTTAACGCCCATGCGCTCCGCGCTCTGCCTAGCAGCCTTGACAGCCTCGTCTCTATCCCTGAACCTATAGGGATATAATTTAGTAGTTATGAAAACGCTGTCTCTACCGACCTCTCTGACAACTCTACCTATAAACTCCTCGGCCTCGCCGGCTCCATACATTTCTGCCGTGTCGAAATGGTTTATGCCCAGGCTGACAGCGTAAATATAGGATTGGAGGGCTTCATTATAATCCCTTATAGCCCATGACCCGAGACCTATAGCAGAGAGCTTCTCGCCCGTCTTGCCCAGGGGCTTATAATCGTCCTTGTCAACGGGGAAGAGTGTCAACACATCACACCCTATTACCTTGAATCCGTATTTATGGTTATACTTAGCTTGCGGCTTTAATAGTTTGCAGGTGTGCTCTTAGTCCATATGAGGTGGGCCCTATCGGCCAGGCTCTTGACCTCCTCGAGAAGGTTATACGTTTAACAAATGAGGGCAATTATTGGAGGGCCTCGACTACTCTAAACCTCATAGCTAGCGAAAACGTAATGAGCAAGACTGCTCTCAAGGCTTACCTAAGCGATTTCATGTTCAGGTATGCCGAGGGGAAGCCTTTTAAACGCTACTATCAGGGCACAAAGTACTTAGACGAGCTTGAGGTATTCACCGCAAAAATCATTGGTGACATGCTTGGCACTAACATGGTAGAGCTAAGACCTATAAGCGGTACTATAGCCAACGCTGCCGTGTTCAGGGTTTTAGCGGCTCCCGGCGAGAAGGCCGCCATAGCGCCTGTACAAGCTGGAGCCCATGTTAGCCATACAAAGTTTGGTACTTTAGGCGCGCTAGGGATTATACAGGTCCCTCTGCCTTATGACGACGAGAATATGAATGTTGACGTTGACAAGGCTGTCAAAGTCGTCGAGAAAGAGAAGCCCAAGTTCGTCGTGCTCGGCGGCAGTGTATATCTATTCCCGCACCCGGTGGAGGAGCTTGCAGATGCAATCCATAGCGTTGGCGGCAAGCTTGTATATGATGCTGCCCACGTGTTAGGCCTCATTATGGGCGGCGTTTGGAGGAACCCGCTAGAGAAGGGGGCTGATGCCATGACTGCGTCCACCCATAAGACATTTCCAGGCCCGCAGGGAGGCCTCATAGCTTTCACAGACGAGAAACTGTTCAAGGATGTAGGTAAAACCGTGTTCCCCTGGTTCGTTAGCAACCACCACCTGCACAGAATCCCAGCCACCGCGGTCACAGCGCTGGAAATGATGGAGTATGGGCGGGAATACGCTAAGGCTATAGTGGAAAATGCTAGAAAGCTCGCTGAAAGCCTCGCAGAGGAGGGGTTCGACGTTGTAGGCGAGAACTTAGGTTACACTAGAAGCCACCAGGTACTTGTAGACGTTAGGAGGCTTGGAGGCGGGGCTAAGTGCGCGGCGCTACTGGAAAGCGCCGGCATAATAGTTAACAAGAACCTGCTCCCCTGGGACCCGCCCGAGGCTGTTAAAGATCCCAGCGGGCTGAGGATCGGAGTCCAGGAGGTTACAAGGCTCGGCATGGGTAAGAGCGAGATGAAGGAGATAGCCACCCTTATGAGAAAGGTCTTAATAGACGGCAAAGAGCCCAGTAAGGTCTACGAGGAGGTAAAGGAGCTGCGCTCGCAGTTCAAGACGGTGAAGTATAGCTTCGACGAGGTAAGAGCCCACGAGAAGATAACCACGCTATTAGATTTATTATAGGCTTAAGGCCCGCTCAGGTTTATCCCCGCGAGCAGGCTTCGAACACTAATTGAGCGCCGACCCGCGCGACGCCCCCGCAGGGGAATGGGATGAACGCGGGGACTTCAGGCCCCCCGAATCTTTCATTTCCTGTAGATATACATATTTATACATACTCACAGTTTATACCATCTTCTTATCCAAGGCTTATAGCATGCATGCCACCACACTTCCCGGTAGCTGTCTTCCGTTATAGCGCCTATCTTCTCGTCTATGCTGATCCCCTTAAGGGCTATTAGATCCTCTTCGTAGCTACACGCTGCATGAAGTAAGCCTAGCACAGGGCTCCAGCCCCACTTCGACGACGCCTCTTCAAGGCCGTAGACTCTATAGTCTAGGGACTTGAAAAGCGATATGCTCCTCTCGTTTGACGAGTCTATTGTAGATACGAATAAGTCCACGTCGACACTGTCTTCTAGGATCTCCTCCGCGCTCGCCACTAGTATTTTGCCGTAACCTCTGCCCCAGTACTTGGGATAAACCGCCACGTAGTATATCACCCCAAGAAGCGGGGCCTCCCCCTCGCCTCTGGCAGGGTACGCTGCTACAGCTCCCACAACCCTGCCGTCATGCTCCAGCACGAGCCCCACAGATCCTTCGACCGTATTTAAAGCCTCTAGGGCGTAGTAAGAGTCCCTTTCCCCCATGACATCACCTATAACCTTTGCAGCCTTAGATTTATCTTCCTTAACGACTAACACGAATCAAGCCCTTCCGGGTTTCTACTCGGCCCGGGGCTAACATTCTTTGAGACTGGGCTTAGAATACTAATATTAAAGGGCCTCTTGGAGGAGCCTGTCTCGAAGCCTAAAGCGTGGATTATAAGTGTGGGCAACGAGCTCCTCATAGGAAGAACCATTAACACTAACGCTGCCTGGCTGGGCAGGAAGCTCACGTTCCTAGGCTTCGAGGTGGAAAGGATAGTAACTGTGCCCGACTCGATCGACGACATAGCAGAGGAGGTGTCCAGGGCGCTGGGCAGAGCAAAGGTTGTTGTAACCACCGGAGGCTTAGGACCTACATACGACGATGTGACCCTTGAGGGGGTGGCAAAGGCTCTGGGACTCCCCCTCGAAGTCAACAGCGAAGCCCTAGACATGGTTAAAAGGTTTTACGAGGCTAAGGGGCTTGAGCTTACGGAGCACAGGGTTAAAATGGCTAGGCTGCCTAGAGGCGCTAAGGCTCTCCCCAACCCTGTAGGGGCTGCTCCGGGGTCCTTAGTAGAAGCCGGCGGCTCTGTAGTAATATCACTGCCTGGTGTTCCCTCAGAGATGAAGGCCATGTTCGAGGAGCATGTCGAGCCTTATATTAAGAGGCTTGCGCCCCGGCTTCAAGTCGTAGAGTGCAGTGTCAGAATAGTCGGAGTTCCTGAGTCGAGCCTAGCACCAATCATAGAAAAGGCTTATAAGCTATCTCCCAGGGTCTATCTTAAAAGCCACCCAGAGGGCTATGAGACCGGGAACCCAGTCGTCACCGTGAAGGCGCTAGCCTCCTCGCATACCAGGGAAGCCGCGGAGAGCGAGGCTAAGAAGGTTCTCGAGTATATAGTGAGGGGGGCTAGGGAGCTTGGCGCGTCTATCTCTCAAGAGGGTTGTAGCTGAGAAACTTGCACTTACAGCGCTCATAGCGGGGTTCGGGTCCTTGCTGGTAGCCCTCAGCGGCAAGCTAGGCTTCCTAGCCGCCGTGGTGGGCCTGGTTATAGTAGCCCTTTCCCCCGCAATATCCTACATTATAATAGTTTACAGGATTTCTAGGAAAGTGCGTGGGGGGGAGGACGTCGGATCCAGCCGGCGGGAATGAAATCCAGCTTAATACCCTTCCGTTTTAACGCTTGTTAAAGGGGGAGGATTTGGAAGGAGGCTTCGTTAAGCTAGAGGGGGACGAGAAAATAGTCAAAAAGATCGTTGACGCTCTAAAAGAGGTTTACGACCCCGAGATACCGGTAAACATCTACGACCTAGGCTTAATATATGAGGTTAAGGTTGAGAGGGGGCAGAGCGGTAAGCCCATTGTAAAAATCAAAATGACGTTAACTGCCATAGGGTGCCCCGTTAGCGTGGCTTTACCAGCTTACGTCGAAGAAGCTGTGAGAGAGGCTGTGCCCGAAGCAGAGGATGTCAGCGTGGAAGTCGTATTCGACCCTCCGTGGACGCCTGAGAGGGTTACCCCCGAGGGGAGAGAGTTGTTGAAAGCCATCTACGGCTACGACGTAGTAGAGCAGTGGAAGAAAATGATGTCACAGCAAGTATAGCCAGTATTAGCATTAAAGCTTGGCTGCGCCCACAACATTAACAAAGAGTTACCTGTAGCGGGGGCGTGGTCTTATTGGGTAGCCTCGACTACATGAAAAGAAAGATTTTAGAGTTAATAGACGAATCCGATGACCCCTGGCTTAAAGCCGCCTTCTACGGCGACCCTAAGGTCTCAGCTATATTGGACAGGCTTGTATCCGAGTGGGAAAGCAATGGTAGGAAGGGCATACCGCTGGACTATGCGACACCCGATGAGGTGGAAGCCCTCTACTCTTTAGCTTCTAGGTATGCTTCTATGACCACTGCGGAGTTGCAGGCT
The DNA here is from genome assembly GCA_027051095.1 of Acidilobaceae archaeon. Lineage (GTDB taxonomy): Archaea > Thermoproteota > Thermoprotei_A > Sulfolobales > Acidilobaceae > Aeropyrum. Next base: position 23,336 of record JALUAM010000041.1, read on the forward strand.
CTCACCCTCAGGAGAATGGAGGGTAGATCCTCCGAGGCTGAGGGCAGCGAAAAGGGAGAGAGTATATGGAGGAGGCTCTTTAGGCTGTTTAAACAGCGCTAAGCCGGGCGCTTAGCCCTGGGCTCTATTACTTCTTTAGGAGCCCTCTTGAACATCTCTAGGTAGCCGCGCAGAACCTTAGGTATGACCACGGTTCCATCGGGCTCCTGGTAGTTTTCCAGTATTGCCGTTATAGTCCTTGTGCTAGCTATCGCCGTGCTGTTCAGCGTGTGCACGTACCCCTTCTCCATGCCCTTTCTCCTCACGAATCTTATGTTAAGCCTGTAGGCCTGCCAGTCTGTGCAGTTGCTAGCGCTCACCATCTCCCTATACTTGCCCTGGGCCGGCATCCAGACCTCTAGGTCGTACTTCTTGACGGCGCAGGCCCCCAGGTCCCCTGAGGCTATGTTTATAACCCTGAAGGGGAGCCCTAACCCCTTGAATAGCTCCTTCGCGTTGTTTATTATCTCCTCATGGAGCTTCCTGCTATCCTCGGGCAGCGAGAATATGAACTGTTCCACCTTGTGGAACTGGTGCACTCTGAATATGCCCTTAAGGTCTCTGTTGCCCGCGCCGGCCTCCTTCCTAAAGCAGGGGCTTACTCCTACTAGCTTAATCGGCAGGTCCTCTTCGTATATCTCCTCGTTGTAGTAAAGCGCCGCTAGCGGGTGCTCGGCTGTCGCAATCAAGTATAGGTCCTCGCCCGCCACCTCATAGATTGCATCCTTGAACGTCTCTAGATCTATAACCCTGCTTATGACTTTATATCTGAGCATGTAGGGCGGCAGAACTAGAGTATAACCCTTAGAAGTCATATAGTCGATTGCATACAGGAGTAGCGCTATATCAAGCCAGACTAGGTCCTCGAATAGGTAGTAGAAGCGTGAGCCGGCTACTTCACCCGCCTTCAAGGTGTCTCCAAGCTTCAACACGTTTTCAAGCATATCGGCGTGGCCTTGAGGCTTCCAGTCTATGACCTCGTAGTCTACCTTGAAGCCGTATCTTTCTGTTTGCTGTTTAAACGCCTCCAAGTGGCCTTTCCAGACCCTAGCCCTACCCCAATACTCTACGGGCACGTAATCGTCCTCACCACCCACAGGCACGTCCGGGTCTACTAGGTTAGGCAGGCTTAGGAGAGCCCTCTCCCTTTCTTTCTCGACCTCCTTAAGTTTAGCCTCCAGCACCTCCAGCTCCTTGAGGAGCTTCCTAGCTTCCTCTATGAGCCTCCTCCTCTCCTCCTCGCTGGCCGCCTTAGCTATACTCTTAGTCACTAGGTTGTGCTTGTGCCTCATCTCGTTGACCCTGGTTAAGAGCCTTCTCCACTCGACATCTAGCCTATAAGCCTCATCTACTATTGAAGGATCCATGAGTCTCTTCTTAACGTGCTCTTTAAGCTCGTCCGGGTTCTTCCTGAGAAGCTCCAGCACGCTCCAGCCTGGCATACCCCCTTAGCCCTTTATCACCAGTTTAAAACCCGGATAGGTTTAACGGTGTCGCTTAGAGCGGGGCGGAGGACCTCTGATAGTGGTCCGTCCGCCATCACCTAGACGGTTAGCGGCTGGCCAGGACTCGTCAGCGGCCCTCCGCCTCTTGAAGCATATAGTGGCGGGAAGGGGCTTTACTAGTTCGATCATCCTCTACGCGTTCACGCTATCCCCTTTAAGCCTCTGAACTCTTTCTGCGGCCGCGGCCTCTGCCTCTCTTAGTATCCTCTCGACTCTCTTGTCAACGCTCGAGTCTCCGTAACTATTCACTTCTACGTCCCACGCCGAAGCTATAGTCATTAGCTGGGACTCTATCTCGCCGAGGTAGCCATATATCTCTGGCGGCATCTCTCTGAGCCTCTTGGACGCCTCTCTGACTAGTCGTATAGGCTCCGCGATCAGCTGGCCGCCTTCAACGCCAGCAACCAGAATGGTCTCGAGCCTTATTATCACCGCTTCCAGCACGTTTTCCATAATGTACAAGCTTTTCAGCATAGCCTCGGGGGCGTCGCCCCTTGATTCTAGTAACGCTATGCCCCGCTTAACCGATATGAGTGCGCTTCTCGCATTGCCTAGTGCCTCAACTACGGCCTTCTTAGGATCCCTCTTTTTACGCCTTCTCCACCCTAGCAGCATCTCCTATACCTCACCGTCCCTTAACGCCCCGAGACTTCATATTAGACCCGTGCACCGGTTAAGGGGGTCTAGCCCCTCCACAGGTAGACTCCTATCACCTCGGCGGTGAACTCGACGATCAAGCCTGTGTCACTTATTATCTGGGGGCACGTCATCACTATTCTCAGCGGCTCGAACCTTTCAGTATCTGTTACAATGAATAGAGGCTGCACCACTGTCCTGCCCGGCATTGCTACGAATGCTCCCGGCACGAATACTGCTGTTTCCGGTATAAACCCGCAGCCTCTTAGCAACTCTCCGTCGCTGGCCAGCTTAAACACGGAGTCCAGTATTAGCCTCACAAGCAGAGTCTCACGGGCCCTTGCAACGTTATCGGAGGGGTTGCCTAGCAGGCCGGGGAACATAACGGTGGTAAAGCCTTGTATGGAATATTCGGACTGCCAGCCGCTGTCGAACGGTGACACACCTTCCTCTATCCTCCCGGTGAACGCGAGCGCCGTGTATAGGTGGGCCAGGTCTGCTACTCCCTGCACTACGAAGAAGCGCGTGCCTAGGCTCTGCACCACTATGGGTCTAGGATATAGGACTACAACCCCGTTTTGAGCGTCATACCTTCCCAGGAATACCTCCCTGACCACTACTACAGCCTCGCCGGGTGCTAGGCCCTCGTATCTCGATATTATAGCCGAGGCCTCGCCCTCCGTTCCCGTGAGCACGGCCAGAGCGTTGAATAACTCGTTGTAGCCGTCGTCTAGACTAGTGGACTCGACGCCGGCTAGGGCCTCTATTATGTTCCCGTAAGACGGCCATACGTAGACCTTTCTAGCACCCGACTCTTTGATCACAGATGCTACCTCCTCCCACAAGAAGTAGGGTTCTGGCTCCTCGGCGTCCTCAGCATCAACCAGCGCTTGACCCCCAGCCAGGATAGGCACCATGAGCTGAACCCTGTCCAGATCTTGCGATGCCAAGTAAGCTCCGGTGATCACCAGTCCCAGGGCGGCCCCTACCGCTATTACAAGGCCGAGTTCGTCGCCGCTGAGACCTAGCTCCCTGAACACTCGAACAGCCATGGGAGACGTTAGAGCTGTTAGGGCTACCGCCGAGGGGGCTAGCGATGAGGAAACCTCGGCTGCTAGGGCGAAGACTGCAACTAGCCCTACGGCTAGCGGGGCGCCGGCTACTACATCCCACGAGATCTTGCCCTGGACGAGCTTGTAGGCTAGCCATGCCGACGCCGCCGCCGAGAGAACTACCCATACGCCTAGGTCCCTCAACAGGGCTCCGGCGCCAGCGCCACCCTCAGCCGGCAAGGCTAGAGTAGCTACAGGGTCTAAGCCTAGGAGCCCGCGTGCAAGGTCCGGCTCGGCTACGAGGCCCGAAGCCAGGAGGAGGAAGTAGTATGCGAAGGCTGCTAGAAGCGCCCAGACTCCCAACGCTAGGCCCGGCCTCAGAGCCCTCAGGTGGGCCGCTATAGAGAGTGATAGGGCCGCAAGCGCGACTACGCCGGGCCCTAGCAGCAGCGAGGCTACGCCGGCACCCGGAGATACGGCTAGCGCCGCGGTAAGGGCTAGAGACGAGACGAGCGCCGCGAGCGTACTACCCCTCGCCAGCTCTAGTATGGAGTAAGTCGACACCACCAGCACCGCTATGGGATAGGAGTCCCAATATGTAGACGAAAGCCCGGCTACAACGCCTGCAACCGCAGCGTAGACTTCTCTGCCCGTCCTAGCAGACATCGCGAGGGCGAGCGCTAACACGGAGAGAGTTGCCAGGGATGGAGTGTCCCAGGCCGTGAACCCCGCTGCCGTGGCCTGCAGGGCTATCGTGGAAAGCGATAAAAGCGACACGGCTACTAGCGCAGCTACAAGCGAGCCCGTAAACACGATGGCTGCGGCGCCCGCAGCTATAGCAGCTATTAACCAGAGCGCTACCGGGGCTAGGGAGGCGGCGGCAGCGCCGCCCATAGAGGCTGCGAGCCACAGGAGGAAGCTGGGCTCTCCAAAGCTGTATGCGCCGGCAAGCGCTTTCCAAGAGTAGAGGTCCCCGGGGAGGGGGCCCACGGACTCCAACGGCTTAAGCCTTAGGTAGAGCCCATATCCTATTAATGCGGCCGACGCCAGCGCGAGGATAGGGTCTATAGCCTTTAACAAGCTACTCTTAAACCTGCCTGCTATGCCTAGAGACCCCCTCCTAGCCACAATGTACACCTTGAGGCTAGAGTCCCCCTCTCGGCTAATATCGGTAATGCTCTATCCCTCTTCCACATACATCACTTTAAAACAATCTTTCGTTACTAGTATAACCTGCGGGGCCCGGGTTGAGGCCCAGGAAGGTGCTTATACTGGGCGCGGGCGGCCGCGACTTCCACAACTTCAATGTCTACTTTAGGGGTAAGAGCGAGTACAGGGTTGTGGCGTTCACCGCCACGCAAATACCCGGCATAGCAAGGAGAAGATACCCCCCAGAGCTAGCTGGCGATGGTTATCCGGAGGGCATACCCATACTCCCGGAAAGCGAGGCTGAGAGGATCATAGAGGAGGAGGGCGTAGACCTGGTAGTGCTATCCTACAGCGACCTCTCCTACAGCGACGTCGGCAGGATAATTAGCAGGGCCCTCGCCAAGGGGGCCTCATTTCTGATCCTTGGGCCGAGGGAGACTATGCTCAGGTCTGCACGACCTGTTATAGCTGTAACTGCCGTGAGGACCGGGGCGGGTAAGAGCAGCGTCTCTAGGGAGCTAGTATCAATCCTCAGGGAAAAGGGCTTCAACGTCATCCCCGTCAGACACCCCATGGCTTATGGGCCCCTCACGGCTGACAGAGCGGTCCAGGTGTTCGAGAAGCCCGAGGACCTAGACAAGTACGGCGTCACCATAGAGGAGAGGGAGGAGTACGAGCTATACCTTAAAATGGGCGTAAAGGTTTACGCAGGGATCGACTACGGCGAAGTCCTAAGGAGGGTGGAGAGGGAAGCAGATATTATCCTCTGGGACGGCGGCAACAATGACTGGCCCTTCTTCAGGCCCGATTTCCAGATAACGGTGGCCGATGCCCTAAGGCCCGGCGAGGAAGTATCGAGCTTCCCCGGAGAGGTTAATGTGAGAATGGCCGACGCCGTCATAGTTAACAAGGTAAACTCCGCGCCTAAGGATAACGTTGAGGCCATAATTAACAATGTGAAGAGCGTTAACCCTCGGGCACTGATATCACTAGCCGAAAGCGAGGTGTATGTTGACACGCCGGAGCTTATAAGGGGTAAGCGCGTAGTCGTAGTTGAAGACTCTCCGACGGTCACCCATGGAGGGGCCCCGTATGGGGCTGGCTATGTAGCCGCTAAGCTCTACGAGGCCGCGGAGATAGTAGACCCGAGGCCCTACGCTAAAGGCGTCATAGCCGACATGTATAGGACCTACAAGCATATGGGCCCCGTTGTGCCCAGCACGGGCTACACCGAAGAGCAGCGGAGAGACCTGGAGGAGACCCTAAACTCCGTGCCGGCAGATGTAATAGTTTCTAGCACGCCAATAGACATAGAGAAGGTGCTAAATCTCGACAAGCCTGTAGTCAGGGTTAGATACCGCGTTAAAATAGTCGAGGGGCCTACTCTAGAGGAGCTAGCAAATGCCTTCCTGGAGAGGGTCAAGGACAAGCTGTAAGGGGGGTGGCCTAACTATAGCGGCTCAACCCCTCTACGTGGTAGCGCTTGGAGGCAATGCTATAGCCGGCCCCGGGCTTTCGGTAGACTACGACTCGATGGCCCAGGCTATATCCAGGGCTGCGTCCCTCATAGCGAGAGCTCTCTCAGGCTCCTCTGTGAGGCTAGTCATAACCCATGGTAATGGCCCTCAAGTCGGCTTTCTCGCAGAGGCCCTGGAGCATAGCGGCTCATATATACCCCTCTATCTGCTCACAGCCATGACGCAGGCCTGGATAGGCTCCATGATAAAACGTTTCTTCGAGAGGAGCTTCTCGGAGGCGGGCTCTCCCAGGCGTGTGGAGGTCGTGGTCACGCATGTGCTGGTGGAGACTAGCGAGGCCCCTATTAAGCCAATAGGCAGGGTTTACAGCGCCGAGGAGATCGCTAAGCTTGAAAGAGAAAGGGGGTGGAGGTTTTCTAAGGACCCGCGCGGAGGTTATCGTAGGGTTGTGCCCAGCCCTAAACCTCTCAGGGTTCTAGAGGCCGATGTTATACGCGCTTTGCTTGACCGCGGCTTTGACGTTATAGCATGCGGTGGGGGAGGCGTACCGGTATCTGGGTTAGAGGGCCGCTACGAGTTCGTCGAGGGAGTAGTCGACAAGGACCTATGCTCTTCGAAGCTGGCCGTAGAGCTGGGCGCCGACAGGCTCGTAATATTAACCGATGTAAGGGGGGTAGCGCTAGACTATGGAGGGCCTCGTGAGAGATGGCTGTCTAAGCTTACGGTCAGCGAGGCAGAGGACCTACTGAAAGCCGGCGTCTTCCCCGAGGGCAGCATGGGGCCCAAGGTCGAGGCGGCTGTAGAGTACGTGAAGGCTACTGGCAAGAAAGCCGTTATAGGCAGCCTCCTGGAAGCCGAGAAGGTTCTCTCGCTTAGAGCGGGCACCGTGATCGAGCCGTAGAATCGCGGGGAGCCGCGTTGGCTTAGACAGCGTTGAACAGTGCCACCAGTTGACCGAATTTAACCGGAGCCGCGTCCTATCGAGTGAGAGGCCCGCTAGGCCGCCGTAGGAGGCCCCCTCCTTTAAAGCCCGGCTTATAACTATAATGCCCGAGGAGAGTGTCTAGGATGGTTAGAGCCAGGAGGGGCTCACTCCAGGGGATCATGCAGCTTGAGATAGAGGAGCCCGTCTCCTGGGTTGTAGGCCTAGCAGCTCTAGCCTTCGCGTGGGGTGGCCTCAGCGCTCTAACCCCTACATTCTACTTGAGGCCCTCATTCATAGCTATACTGGCGGGCTTCGTAGTCCACGAGATGGCCCATAAGATGGTTGCTATAAGGTATGGGCTGAGAGCGGGCTTCGTAGCCTTCGGCCCCGGCCTGCTGATAACCTTCCTGAGCGGCGTCATACCGGGCCTAGTAATACTGGCCCCCGGCTATGTAAGAGTAGTGGGCTACGGCCATCACCCTAGGGCTTTCCTCTACTCGGTGGCTTCGGGGCCCGCGTCAAACATAATCCTCTCCGCTGCAAGCATACTGTTACTCACGCTACTACCTGAAACACCCTTGGACCCATACCTTCATTCTATGGCCTCGATTAACGCTTACCTAGCATTCTTCAACCTACTTCCCGTGCCGCCGCTCGACGGGTCGAAAATCCTTAGATCAGACGTTAGGCTGTGGGCCGTGATGATGCTCTCGTCGATAGCGCTTCTCCTATTAGCCTGAATAGGTATAACACATTAAAGCCTCTAGAACTCAATTCTCTTGGGAGGATCCTGACATCTTTGCTAGTTAGGGGGTGACCTGGCATGACGCCTTCGGGGGTTTCAGGAGAGTTTGACTACGAGGAGGAGAAGGAGAGGAGTGAAGAGGAATCACCGCGCAAGAAGTGGGTCACGAAGATGATTAGAAGTGCTAAGAGGTATCACAAGCTCTGCCCATACTACGATAAGAAGACCGGCCAGTGCCTCCTGTACCCGACGCTTTACAATACTATAGGCAAGTGCGACAGGGAGGGCCGCTACGACAACTGCCCGGTATTCATAAAATTCCTGGAGAACGCCTACGACACTTACACCAAGAAGAGGAAGGTGCTACCCAGGGACTTCCAGGAGCTAGTAAATCAAGCCTTCCTTATCATGGAGGGCCCCTTCTAGCTTTTTTAACTGGAAGACGACTTTCTGGGCCTCCACCACATTATTTTAGCCTATAGCATACTGGCCTCAACCCCCTAAAGCGGGGTTAATGGTTTAAGACTTGAAGGGGCGCCGGAGTTATGAGCGAACCGAGGAAGTCGTCTATTATACATGCCGAGATCGAAGCTCTATACGACGCACTAAATGAATACCTCGACAAGCTAGCTAGACTACAGTCCGAGTTGAGAGAGCCCCCCGAGGATTTAGTCTATCTCAGGCTGGCTCTAGGCAGGATAGCTCTTTCCCTGAAAAAAATGTCTAGCTATATAGTCGAGGGTAAGAGCATAATTGCTGAGAGCGAGGCTTGCAGCCTCTCCAGGTTTATAGCATCGCTTTTGGTAGGTCGCGTGGGAGTGAGAGATCAGTTCATCGAGTCCTCGAGGACCCTGCTAGCCGCCACGAAAGGGCTAGCGGACAGGCTTTGCAGGCACTGATCTCGGAGGCCGAGTACACGTTAACCCCCCAGTCAACCGGTTTAATAACCCGGAGCCCTGACTCCTGGTGGGCGGTGAGCTCAAGTGAGCGGTGAGGGTGAAAAGCTCCATGAGGTTAGGCTGACTAACGTGCCCGTAAGGCCTACCTCTGCGAGCGAGGTCAGGGAGCTAGAGATAGCCTTGATTATAGGCACCATTTTCAGGCCGGACGTCATAAAGGAGATCCTTCATCCCCGCGAATTCACTACGTGGCTTGACAGCCTAGCAGTAGCCGCCGGAGCACTAGCTAGAGAGAAGGCTGGCTATACTGTGGCCAAGATAGCCGAGGATCTAGGCAGGTCGGAAACCACGATTAGGAACCACTTGCAGGGCAAGACGAAGGCCGGCCAGCTGGTCAGGCAGACCTATGAGATGCTTGCTAGGGGCAACCTAGTGCTCTCTATCCCGAGTATAGCGGGGGGCGAGGCCTTAGAGAAAGCTAAGAAGCTCGAAGAGGAGCTATCCAGGCTTAAAGAAGCAGTATCTAAGGCTGTAGAGCACCTGAAAGAGGCAACCAGGGTCTTGGAGGACGCTGTCAAGGGCTAGCCATTCTCCCTTTAAAGCCTCAAACCGCTCCGTAACCCTGAACAGGGGGCTACCTCTTGACCAGACTCGTGTACCCTAAAATCTATGTTTTATCAAGAAGGCCCTCCTCGGGCTGTAAGTACTTTGAAGTGAGAGAAACCGAGGGTATGTACTATGCATACTGCAAGGTTTTAGATAGGCCTCTCCCTAAGACGGTAGTTCCAAAATGCGAGAAGCTATGGGAGGGCTGCCCATTTAGAAGGCTTGCAGCTAGAATGGAAGAGTAACGAGAGCGCTAGTACGCGCAATAGGAGCAACGCTATGCCCTAAACCTTCTCACGGCTAAACCCTTGCTTCTAGCCTCCTCTGCGAGGTCCCTAGGCATCTTAGGTCCTCTGCCATAGAGGACTAGTATGGGCCTGGCACCGTTCTTCTCCGCTTCCTTAATGAGAGCCTCTACCTCCTCTTTCTTGACCTCGCCGCTCCTCACCACCACTTTAACGGCGAATCTTTCTCCACCCTTTTTCCATGCCAGGAAGTTGATCGGCGAGTCCTCATCAGCCCCTATAACCTTAACCTGGAACCCGGCCATCCTATAGTTTCCTGCGACCCTGCCGATAGGTCCATAGCGTGATGCAAGCAGTCTCGCCTCAAAGGCCTCTCTAGGCGTAACCATGCCGGGCCCCCCGGCTCAGGGTTATTATCGGAGGTGAAAAGGATTTCCTGATCGATTAAGAGGCGGTGACCTAACCGTGGTTAAAAGGCCCAGGAGAGCGCTTATCTTCGGCAGGTTCCAGCCCTTCCACAAGGGCCATTTGAGCATAGTCGAGTGGGCGCTTAGCCGCGGCTATGATGAGATCGTCTTCCTAGTAGGGATGGCCTCTGAGAACTATACCCCCAGGAATCCCTTCACGGCCGGCGAGAGAATAGAGATGATAAGGCTCTCTCTAATGGACGCTGGCATACCGCTCGAGAAAGCTATCACAGCAACCATAAGGACGCTTGAAACTAGTATAGGCAGCGTGTACTACGTGCTATCCTATGTCCCGCGGGTCGATACTATTTTAACTAGAAACCCCGTCATAGCTAAGATATTCCTCGACGCCGGGATTAACGTGGAGACCCCACCCCTCTTCAATAGAGAGGAGTGGAGAGGCGAAAGGATTAGGAAGCTGATAGCCCAGGGCAACCCCGAATGGAAGAAGGCGGTTACTCCCTCAACAGCAGAGTTCATAGAGGAGATTGGGGGCGTCGAGAGGCTTAGATGGCTTATAGCCAGGGACTAGACTAGATGGGTTGAGTGCAGCTACCTGCCCAGCTTATATCTGAGTATTCCCGCTAGGCCCTGGAACGTTTTATAGAACCACTCAGCTTCGGGGAGGCTCTCTGGCACGACTACTACCTTGGCCGCGCTCTTAGAAGCCTCCTCCTCCCACTTCTCAACATCGGGTCTATTCTCGTGGACCAGTAGCGTCTTGACTGCGCCCATTTCGAGGGCCTCCTTCACCTCTCTCTCCCCATAGACAACCATCCCTGTGTTTCTAGCTAGATGCATTTTGAACTCCTCGAGCGAGTTCACGACGTCCCTGTACAACTGCGTCTCCACAACCTTCTCGGCCTTCAAGACTACTTCCTTGAGTCCCTGAAGGCCCTGATAGGCCACATCTATAAGCTCGGGCGCCAGCAGCCGTCTCAGCCTGTAGTCTAGGTAGCCCCCTTCTACGAAGTCTTTCTTAGCGTAACCAGGCCCAGCTACTATTACACCCTTCAAGACTCCTTTCTCGGCTAGGGGCACGAGCCTCTTATTCGCTTCCTCCCCCACCTTCTTATAGAACTCCTCCACCATCTGCTCTATAATCCGCTCGTACCTCCTCTGGCTCTGCCCGCCCATCTTGTGCTTTCCAGGCACATACCCCTCTATCTCGTCTAGAACCTCGAGCCTCGTGCCCCTCAGTAAGCCTATAGTGGCCTGGTCCCTCTCGATAATTATTATTCCTATCGCGTCCTTCTCCTCGACTATCTCCTCCAGGAATTCCGTGATGAACCTTTTATCGGTCCTGTAGTAGAACACGTTTATAGGCTCGGGGGGGCTGAAGACGAAGCATTCAAACTTGCCAGTCTTCATGTCTTCGCCACAGAATATTACTAGGCCGTTAGGAGGAACCTTAGGGATCTGCTGGAGCCTGTCCATGGCGGCTGCTAGAGCTCTCCTAACCGCCAGCTTAGTCCTCTTCAGCTTTATGTTATCAGCTATCGAGTACTCCTGCCTTAATAGGTTCATGACCTCGCTTATCGGCCTTCCCGGGGGTATATACAGGCTTAGAAGTGTTGTAGCCGGCGCGCTCCAGTTCTTTAACTCCTTTATGAGAGATGCCAGCTCTCTCTTGGATATCGACAGCTTCTTCTCAAGCTCGTCTCTAGCCACTAACCCTACACCCCAGCCCTTATAGTCTAGCTCCTCTGCAGGCTTTAACCAAACCCTTCCCAGTTGCTCTCAGCGTGCTACCAGCCCTCCACCCCTTAGAAAGGCAAGCTCGCATTAAACTCCGCGGGGGTACGCCTTGAGCAGCGTAGTGGAAGTAACCGTGTACAGGGGGCTAGGCGTTGAGGGGTTACTGGCCGAGAGAGTAGTCAAGCATGCAGCCTTCATTCTGGCCTCCAGCTATAGCCTGCCCGTCGACATTGTAGTAATCGAGATCCCGGCGGACTCCGTCGAAGCGCGGGAGAGAGGCCTACCCACGGTCATAGTGGGGGGCCGGGTAGTAGTTGAGGGCAGGGTGCCCGGCGTGAGCGAGGTCGTGGATGCGGTTTTCGAGGTTATAGGTGAAAAGTATGAGGCCCTTCTATCCCTAAACGGCTTCCCTCTGCCGGCTGGCGAGGCCTGGGACGCATCTTAACAAGTGCTTCACGGCACTAGCAGGGCTAGAACAGCCTTGTGGGTGTGAAGCCTATTCTCAGCCTGGTCCCATACTACGCTCCGGGGCCCGTCTATAACATCGTCTGTAACCTCCTCGCCCCTCCTTGCGGGCAAACAATGCATGAATATAGCCTTATCGCCGGCAATCTCCATGAGCTTAGAGTTCACCTGGTACGGTCTCAGCATCTTCCTCTTCTCTTCGGCTATATCCTCCTGCCCCATGCTAACCCAGACGTCAGTATACACCACGTCTGCCCCCTTAACAGCCTCTACGGGGTTCTCCACGATTTCTATTGTAGCCCCGCTCTCCTCCGCAGCCTTTGAAGCCTCTCTTAGAACTCTCTCGTCGGGTCTTAGCGGCCTGGGAGTCGCTACCACTAAGTGCATGCCCAGCTTTGACACAGCCAGCATTAGACTATGGAGTACGTTGTCCGAGCCGTCGCCTACAAAGGCTATTTTTACTCCTCTAACCCTGCCTAGCTTCTCCTTTATAGTCATGATGTCGGCTAGGGCTTGGAGCGGGTGAACTAGGTCGCTGAGTCCATTTATAACTGGTATACTCGAATGCCTTGCCAGCTCCACGAGGTCCTCATGTCTTCTAACCCTTGCAACAAGCGCGTCAAGATACCTGGAAAGGACCCTTGCCGTGTCAGCGATCGTCTCCCCCCGGCCAAGCTGCAGCTCCGAGCGAGTCATGTATATGGGCTGGCCTCCGAGCTGATACACTGCTACCTCCAAGCTAACCCTGGTCCGCGTGCTCGGCTTCTCGAATAGAAGGCCTATGCTCTTACCCTTCAACACAGGGATTACTCTCTCGCCGGCGTAGAACCTTCTCTTAAAGTCGATGGCGGTGTCAATTATGAACATTATTTCCTCGCCGCTGTAGTCGGCTAGCCAGAGAAGGTGCCTCCCCCTTAGACGCCTCAATGCCCCATTCACCGCTTTTTGATCCCCTGCAGAGGCCGGAGAGATAACTTCATTAAATGCCTGAGTAGTGGGGGAGGTCCTACGTGTGGGAGGCTAGGAGGAGGGAGAAGAAGCTAAAGGAAAAGCTGCTAGAAGTCCTCGAGGCTAGCGGCGTGGACCCCACACTAATCTCCGAGTGGGTCTGGGAAGAGTTCGGCAAGCGCGTGAAGCCTGAGTGGAAAAGTATCAGGAGGGTCCTGCTGAGCGAACAGGAGATCACGGCTCAAGACCTAATCTCCCTTATAGACGAGCTCGGCTTGACCGATAGGCTGGATAAGCTTAACCTTGAAGGCGAGGCCGGCTGGGAGAGCTGATAGCCATGGGCGAGCGTCTGGATCCATGCAACGCGGCCAGGCTAATAGTCTCTGTTGCCGGGCCTACTAGAGGCGGTAGCCTCGGCTTCACGCCATTTCACGTGGTAGAGGCTCTGAAGTATATAAGGCTCAGGCCTCTGGGCAGACCCGCCCTCCAAAGAGTATTGGGCATAGGCGAGTCCAGTATAAAAACGCTGGTGTCCAGGCTCTCATCGTCGGGCCTCGCAGAAAGGTCGAGCAGGGGCATCGCGATATCCCGGCTAGGGGCAATGGTCCTCGAGGCCCTCGGAGGAGTTCTCAATTACGTGGTCATTAAAGGCGATCTTCCAGGCCTCTGGGACGAAGACAGCATACTTATCAATATACCCTGTGCCCCTCCCCCGAAGAGCCTGACAGAGGTTTACCGGGTGAGAGATTATCTAGTGGAGGAGGGGTGTAAAATGGCTGTCATAGGAGGCTTTGAAGGTGGCTCCTTCAAGGCGCCCGGCACGCCGGACTATCTTGTAGAACCTATATCCCCTGTAGTCGAGGACGCCGCTTCTCAGGGCCTCGTGATACTAGCCCCGCTTAAATGCATGCCCGGGGCCGTGTCTGCAGCCCTCAAGCTTCTTGCAGAGGAATGCCCCTGCAGGCTTTAAACCCTGGGAACCCGTGATACGCGCCTGTCACCCCCCTGCCTCCTAGATACCACGCTCCCGCCTAACACTCCCACGGGGCTCCATGGACGACGACATATTCAAGGTTATGAGAGATTTAGCGAGGTCTGAGGCTGAGGCGCGTGAAAAGGGTAAAAAACAGAGGGGACCTAGGAGTAGGCTAGTCGACGCTATTTTCGTGATGCTGCTATCAAGGCCCATGAAGAGCAGCGAGATAGCCGGGCTCCTGGGCTATGACTCAAGGTACATAGCGAGCTACCTCAGCTACTGGAAGACGCGAGGATATGTCGAGTACGAGAGCGGATACTGGTATCTAACCCCCCTAGGAGAGGAGTACGCCCGAAACGTTGTAGAGAAAGAGATTAACGATAGGTTTAACGAGTTCGCTGCTATAGCACAACGTATACTATCCTCTTTACATATAAGTGGGGCAAGAAAGAGCAAGAAAGGGGTTCCTGAGAGGGGGGGTGCAGGCGTTTCCTTGCCGTTCATTGCAGGAAATATAGCTTCGCCAGGCAGTAAACGGCAAAAGAGGCAGGCGATAGCCGAGTGCGCTCTCCAGTCCCTCTCAGGCGAGGACCTAACCTCGGATGAACTAGAGGTAGTTAAGGTCCTACTGGAGCACTATGCTAGGTGGGGCACCAGCTACATGTATGTAGACCAGCTTCAGGAGGCGTTACAGGCCGACTATGAGTGGCTCGTGAGAACGCTGAGGGAGCTCCAGACAAAGGGCATAGTATACTTGTACAGGGACCCAAGGCTAGGCCTTAGGGTAGGCTTTTCCAAGAGTATGAGGCAGGTCTTAGAGGCGTGCGGGGCGTCCAAGTAGGTCTAACAAGCCCGCAGGATCTATATAATCAACAACACGCCCAGGGTAGTCTTGAGCTGAGAGACTGCAGGGTCCACACGGCTGAGCATGGTGTGGATAATACCTTTTGCATCATGGACGCCGTGTTACCTTTGCAAGAAAATCAGGGCTCTCCCGCGGCTGGGCCTACCCCGGTTGTAGAAGTGGATATACTGGTTGGGGGTAGGCGCTAGAGGTAATCTTCTAGTGTGGGGCTTGCCCGTAAGAGGAGGGACTTCCTTCTAGCTACGTTCCAGTGTCGTAGAAGCCTCGATGCTAGTGTTTCGAGCTCGCTCGTGGAGGGATTGGTGACCACAGGCCCGTTGTTCAGAGCTTTTTTCACAGTCTCCCTAATCACCCAGCTGCCCATGGAAGTGAAGTAAGTTGGTAGGACCTCCCTGACTATGAGGAAGTCTGCTTTCACCCTCCGGGATTCTAAGTGCTCTAGAACGGCTTGCCTGGCCGCAGTGTACCCTCCGTCCCATGAGTCCATGTATCCCCGCGCGTTCTCGAACAGCTTATAGACGGCTGGCTTCTCTCCTCCCTGCCTAATCCACACCTCTATCCACTCTCCCCTGCCCGCGCCAGGCATGAGCACGATCAGGAACCTATTGCCTAGGTACTCGCCGAAGTAGACTTCCATCTCGCTGATCTGCTTGGCGTCCCTCAACGCCTCACGATGACTCCTGGAAAGCGCCTGGTAGACGGCTGCTATAGCCCATCTAGTAGGCACTAGCCTGCGCCTCCTAATCCTCCCGAGCAGGCCAAGGCTCAGGGCTCTTTGAAGAGTGTATACGCTGACGCCGGAGCGGTAGAGGCGAGGTAGCGAGTCGGAGGCGGGCTCGTCATCCCACATTGCCTTTTCAAGGGGAGAGGGGATCTTGGGAGAGCCTGTAACAGAAACCTTTGCCGCGGGGGCCGAGGGGCCCATAACTCCCAGCACAGGGTTTTGGCTCTTCGGCGGTTGAGGAGCAGACGCTAGCCTGGCCTCGAGGTCCACGGGCTCCTCTGATATGGGGGCTAGGCCGACCTCGCTCTCGTATAGCTTCTCAAAGCCTGATTTAGCGTCGACCGCGATTCTCGCTCCCACTAGGCCTAGCCGGAACCTTAGGACCTCGGGCAGGCTTAAGCCCTTGGAGGCCCAGCCCTCAGGGTCGTCGAAGGACCTGGCTTCGTAGCCCTTCACTCCGGGCGGGGCCATAATATAGAGGTTTACCCTAGGGTAGCCCTTCTCGCCGACTATAGCGGCAGGTGGCGTAGAGCCCTCTAGTTTGAGGCCGCCGACGCGGAGCTGGATCAGCGCTAAGCTCCTTGCCCATTCTATCACGGGGCACGCTGGAAGCCCGCATAGCAGCCTGTAGCCGAGGCATCTCTCACAGAGCCCTGGAAAGGGGTTAGGCTTCAACCTCTCGGCCCTCCTGCTTTGCCAGGTGGTAGAGGATGAGAGCAGCCTCCGCGATGGGGCCAAGCTTGGCTTCAACGCCATCTATGTACACGCGCTTGGCCCCAGCTATCTCTTGGGGCGTGAACTCGGGGTCGCCGCCGCTGAAGACTATGAGAACCTTGCTCCCGGTAACCGGGGGGTTAACAGGGTTTATGCGCTCCTCGGCGTAGGACCTAGTCACCGCTATGAAGGTGTCCGGCGATAACAGGTCTAGAGCGTCCTTCAGCTCGGGCAGTACTATAAGCTTGGCGTTGGATTTTAGAGCTAGCCTCATCGCCTCGGGAACACCGCTCTGAGCGGCACCCCCATACGCCTTGGTTATTACCAGCGTGTCGAGGCCTAGCCCGTAGACTAGTCTAGCCATGTCTACTACCCTCTGAACGCTGCTGACGTTGTGAAGCACCGGTATGATGAGGGGGCTAGTCACCGCTCTCTCCCTCTCCGCTCTCTAGGAGCGTGGCCAGGTATTCAGCTATAGCCCTAGCCAGTGGGGGCGGAACAGCCTCACCCACCATGTTGTACTGGGCGTCCCTGCTACCGAGGAACACGTGGTAATCGGGGAACCCCATCAGCCTGGCCTGCTCCCTAACGGTCAGCAGCCTGTCCTCGAAGGGGTGAATAAACCTGCTCGTACCCATAACCGTGGGCGCGTTGTCGTCGGGGTCCAACCTTATATAATTGGGTATCCGCTTCCCCCCAGCTCCCTCGAACTCTATGAGACCCTCTCCCCTCCTAAGCCTGTGAAGCCTCCTCCTATGCCTCCTGGGAGGCTCTGGCGGCTCCTCGTGGTTGGGAGGCCAGGTAGAGCCGGGCGGGGGCAGATCCCTAAGAGCATCCCATACTGTGGGCCCGCGCCTCTTCTTAGGCCTAAGCCTCACATTTGAGACGAAAACCCTTACCCTCCTGCTAGGAGTCCCGTGCTCCTCGGCTCTGAGAACGTTGAAGTAGACCTCCCTGTAGCCAGCCTTCCTTAGTTCCCTCCTAATTGCGGAGGCTATGCTACCTTCCATTATGCCGGGGACGTTCTCTATGACGAAGAACCGCGGCCTAAGTTCTCCAATAATCCTTATGGCGTGGAGAAAGAGCTGGCCCGCTGGGTCGGAGTAGAGCCTGTCGAGGGGGTCAACCATCCTCCTGGGGTTAGCGCCTGTAAACGGCTCGCAGGGCGGACTAGCGATGACTACGTCAACCTCCCTGGGCGAGAGCGATGCGAGAGACGCTAGGTCTAAACCTCTAACCTCCTTTATATCGTCGGCTACTACTGTTGCATGAGGGAAGTTGACTTTGTACGTCTTAGCGGCGGGAGGGTAATTGTCAACCGCCGCCATGACTCTGAAACCAGCCTCTTCGAAGCCCCTAGCGAAGCCTCCTCCACCAGAGAATAAGTCAATAACCGTATACCCTCTTCTCATCCCTCTTGATCTCCTCCTCCAGTGCTTCGATCCTACTTCTAAGCTTACTTATACCCCCCGACCTGTCCTCCTCTTCGAGGACCGAGCCGCAGCGCGGGCATATGTAGTCGTTCTCTAGGGCCTGCTGGAGAGTGTACCTGGTGCCGTCGCTCGGGCACACATAGAACGTGTTCTCCTCTTCATACTTAAGCCTCTCCTTGAGCCTTTGAAGAACTAGCTTCTTCCTGTTGAGCAGCACTATATTTATATTGTCGGGGTCCACCCTCCAGAAGTACCTGGAGACCTCCTTCTCCGGATGCCTCCTCCTCCTGTGAACAGCTATCCCATAATCCTCGAGAAGCCTAAGTATCTTCCTTATCTCGCTCTGCCTATAGCCGGTAACGCTCTCTATGTCGTCGTCGCTGAGCCCCCCCTTGGGGGTTTCGCTGAGGATTAGATGGAATATGTGGACAGCCTTGCTAGGGTCTATGTTGTGGGTCTCAGCTAGGCGCCTCACGAAGGCCTCTAGGCTCTTGAGGGGGTCGTTTCCGCCCCTCTCCTTCAACTCTCTTACCCCTCACGGCCTCGATTATCCTTAAGCGGGCTCCCTCATATTCGAGATATACCCATTCACCCCTAAATAGCCTGTCCAGGAATATAGCGAGAGCTGCGACCTCGCTGTGAGGCTGCAGGCCTATAGACACGTTATAGTCAGCCTCCTCGTAATAGTATTTCTCTACCTTCTCGGCCCCCACAACTATAAGCTTTGGCCGCGGACTCGAAGCTATGACACCTATGACGTCGTCAACGTTGACACCATACATGGTTAGGTGTATTACTTCCCCGCCGCTCTTCTTCCAGGCCCTTACATATGATTTACCGGGGACCCCGCATTCTAGGTGGAAAGGGCCGCCCCACCTCTCTACAACTTTAGCAATGCTATTCATGACTGACTCGTCGCAATCCCCTTCAAGCACGAACCCGTTGGCTCCGAAGGCTCTAGCTACTAGGGCTACATGAGTCGTAATCCTCTTGTCCCTCTCAGGCCTATGACCTAGCCTTAAAACATAGACTTTACCGTATACCCCGCCCGGCTTCACAGCGGCGCCCCGGGCATTATAGAATGAGGGGGTTTAAGCTAATGTGGGCTGAGTAGTGAAAGCAGGATTCCAAGCAGCTCTTCTATGCCGTAGCCTTTGGTCGCAGACACCCTGACCACGGCTTTAACGCCGGGCACTGTAAATGCGATCCTTTTAACTAGGGCTTCCTTCTCGTCTACGCGGGACGCCACGTCTACCTTATTGAGAGCTATGACCGTGGGCAGGCCTAGCGAGCCTATCCTAGCTAGAGTGTTGAAGCCGGCCGCGACCTTTTCCCTGATCTCGCTCTCGCTCTCAGAGGCGTCGACAACAAATAGTATTGCATCGGCATACCTTATCTCGGCTAGCGTAGCATGGAAGGCCTCTACTATCTCGGGCGGCACGTCCCTTATAAATCCGACAGTATCCACGGCCACAACCTTTCCACCGTTGGGAGTGCTCACGCCCTTCACAGTCCCGTGTTTGGGCTGAAGCGTAGTGAAGTATTCGGGGCCGACTGGCATGTTATAGCCTGTAAGGGCATTGAAAAGAGTAGTCTTCCCCGCCGACGCGTAGCCTACTATAGCCACATGCATTATGCCGCTCCTAGACCTGCTCTTAAGCCTAGACTCCCGCAGCTTCTTAAGCTCATCGAGTTCTCTCCTAATCCTAGAGAGCCTCCTAGTTAAATGTCGGTAGTACTCGTCTATCGCATATTTACCTGGGCCCAGGAAGCCTGGGA
Source organism: Acidilobaceae archaeon (assembly GCA_027051095.1). Classification (GTDB taxonomy): domain Archaea; phylum Thermoproteota; class Thermoprotei_A; order Sulfolobales; family Acidilobaceae; genus Aeropyrum. The sequence goes on from JALUAM010000041.1 coordinate 42,684, forward strand.
GCTCTCCTAGCTTACTCCTCCTGACTAGCTCCCTGACTAGGGGGATCTCATGTCTTATCCTCGCCGCCTCGATTTGTAGCAGGGCTTCCTTGCTCCTCGCATGTTTTGCGAATATCTCGAGTATAAGCATGACCCTATCAACTACTCTAGCCTTGGAGTGCTTCATGAGTATGAATGCTGCCGAGGGCTTCAAGCTCCCATAATATATTATTGTTGAGGCTCCCCTCTCGGCGACCTCGCTTACTATCGAGTCGAGAAGACCCTTCTTGATATAACCTTCATACCTAGCCTTCACCATAGACACTATGTTGTAGCCCGCCGTCTCAGCTAGGGACATCGCCTCCTCTAGGTGGCTAATCATGCTCCTGGGGATTACTAGTACGGCATTCTCCCTAAGCGTCAATCCTCATCCCTTTTAACCACGACTATATCTCCAAAGGTAAGGTAGTCCTCATCCTCATCGGAGTAGTAGGACTCCTCGTCTACAACGGGCTCCAGCAGTTTTACCTTGAGGAGGCTCTCTATTCTACGCGCCAACTCTATGCTAGGCTTCACCTTGCCGCTCTCAATCTTCCTGAGCATGGACTCGCTTATTCTCAGCTTCTGAGCGAGCACTGCGGTAGACCAGCCTTTAGCCTCTCTCGCAGCCCTAATCCTCTCGGCATAGTCCTCGACTAAGTCGTATAATTCTAGTGATGCACGCCTTCTACGCCTGGCCTTCATCGTTGGGGCTTTAAAGCCGCGGTGCCCTCCTCCGCTCTCTCTTACAGGTTTAGCTAGCCCCGACCTCGAAAGTTTCTCGTAGCACTCGAAGCACAGGTACATGTGGCTGCCATCCACGTCTGCATAGATAGGTCTCCCTTCAATCCTCTTACCGCATATCTCACAGTAATACTCTGCACTCACAACTCCCATCCTGCCATATTTATTGAGTAGAATGTGGCTGCTAGATAAAAACTCAAATAGCCGTGTATTGCTGATACAGGGTTCATATTTTACTTTGCGATGTTCAACGGCTTGCGATTAGTTTATGTGGAGCCTGGGGAGGGGGTTACATGAGGCTTAATATCTTAAATACTCTCTCGCGCCTTAAGATTTCTCCCGGGGGATCAGGTGCCTATTAATAGTAGCAGGGAGAGCGCGAGGTCTCACAAGGCCGCGTCTCCTGCGGAGGACTTAGAAGTTAAAGCGTTGAAGGATAGGATTAAGAGTTTAACTCGCGAGAAGCTCAGCCTCATGCGCGAGCTAGAGCACTACAGGAACGAGCTCAGCAAGCTACTAGCACCGCCCTACATAGAAGCTGTCGTGTTAGAGGTGCTGGAGGATGGTAGGGTGGTTGTGAAGAGTAGCACGGGGCCAAATCTAATAGTTAATGTAGCCGCGGGTGTAGACGTATCCAAGCTGAGGCCTGGCGCCATAGTCGCACTCAACAATAGGGGCTCAACTATAGTCGAGGTTCTCCCCGGAAGACACGACCCAATGGTAAAGGCGATGGAGGTGGAGGAGAGGCCTAGAGTGAGATTCAGCGATGTAGGGGGCCTCGAGAGGCAGATAAGAGAGCTGTACGAGGTTGTCGTGCTGCCTCTGAAGAAGCCGGAATTGTTCAGGGAGCTGGGTATAGAGCCGCCGAAAGGCGTACTCCTCTACGGCCCCCCGGGTACGGGTAAAACACTCCTGGCTAAGGCTGTGGCCGGGGAAACCGAAGCAACTTTCATAAGGGTGGTCGCCAGCGAGTTAGTTAACAAGTTCATAGGCGAGGGCGCTAGGCTGGTGAGAGAGATATTCAAGCTCGCCAGAGAGAAGGCGCCCTCAATAGTGTTTATAGATGAGATTGATGCGATAGCGTCGAGGCGTCTAGACCTGGGCACGAGCGGGGATAGGGAGGTTCAGAGGACCTTAGTCCAGCTTCTAGCGGAGCTGGACGGCTTCGACCCACTAGATAACGTCAAGGTTATAGCGGCAACCAACAGGATAGACCTACTTGACCCGGCGATACTTAGGCCCGGCCGCTTCGATAGGATCATAGAGGTGCCTCTGCCCGATAAGAGGGGGAGGCTTGAGATACTAAGGATTCACACGCGGAGGGTTAAGCTGGCTAGGGACGTAGACCTAGAGCGGATAGCAGACATAACTGAGGGCTTCAGCGGCGCCGACCTTAAGGCGGTAGTTACAGAGGCGGGCTACTTCGCAATCAGAAAGGGAAGGAGAGTTATAACTATGGAGGACTTAGTCGAAGCTGTAGCCAAGGTTAAGGAGAGTGTGGAGAAGAGGAGGGGCATAGCTCTTAAAGGGGTACACGGGGCGGGCCTCATGGTTATATGAGTCCCCGCGCTTCCATGCTTCCTACCCGGTCGCCGCCTCTACATCCTCTTGATGCATAAGTAGTATTTCACGTTATCCTTCAGGCCCAGCGGCGGCTTGAAGAGAAACAGTATGCCCCAAAGGCTGAGGAGCTCCGCATCGTCTCTAAACGCTGCAAGATAACCATGCCCGCAGAAGTCGAACGGATCAAGGCTTTCAGGCCTCTTATCGCTCACCAGTATCTTTATCTTGTCGCCCTCGGACAGGGCTAGAAGGCCCTCTATAACGTCGAAGGTTATCATCATGTCGCCCGCTCTCGCGTAAGCTATCTTCTGGCCCCTCAGCTTGCCGGGCTCAACTTTCTCTACTATAGCGTCCATTTCAACCTCCAAAACCCACACCACTCTAAGCGCTTGAAGCCTTAGAGGAGTATAAACCCATCTCCCGGGGTTGTAGGGGTGCCCGCGCCCGGCGCCTTTGAGATAAGAGATGTAGACCTAGGAGGGAGAATTGGAAGGTTATATACTAAGTCGGGGTATATAGAGACTCCCGCGTTCTTCCCCGTCATAGACATAGAGAGGCAGGAGGTTCCTGTAAGGGAGGTTGCGGATGTGGGCTTCAAGCAAGTGATAACTAATGCATATCTAATATTGAAACGGTATGGGTGGGAGGCCGCAGAGAAGGGGGTTCATGGAATACTGGGCTTCGACGGCATAGTGATGACCGACTCGGGAGCTTACCAGATACTAGAGTACGGTGAAATAGAGGTGGACCAGAAAACAATAATAAGGTTTCAGCAAGAGATTGGGAGCGACATAGCTGTGATTCTCGATATACCCACCGGCGACGTTGAGAGGAGTCTAGCAGAGAGAAGCGTGGCGGAGACTCTGAGGAGGGCTAGAGAGGCTGTTCAACTCATTAAAGACGATTCGGAGAGGGTATGGGTTCTGCCCGTACAGGGGGGTAAATATTACGATCTAGTTGAGGCTTCTGCAAGGGAAGCCGCGGGGTTACATCAATACTACAAGATGTTTGGGGTTGGAAGTCCTACTGTGTTCCTAGAAAGGTATCTGTACGACGTTGTGATTGAGGCCGTCTATAGGGCTAAGAAGTGGCTGCCCGGGGGGAGACCTGTCCATCTCTTCGGGGCAGGCCACCCACTTATAATATACTTCGCAGTAGCTCTGGGCGTTGATACCTTCGATTCGGCGTCTTACATACTCTACGCTAGAGACGGCAGGTATATAACGGAGTGGGGGGTGTATAGGCTGGAGGAGCTGGACTACTTTCCGTGCAGCTGCCCCGTATGCTCTAGGTATA
>JALUAM010000042.1 GCA_027051095.1 Acidilobaceae archaeon
GTAGACTAGCCTCATCTTCAGCGGCGAGTCCCAGCCCCTAGCTAGCGCCTCTGACATGGCCCACCCGGTTATCATAGCCATCCTGTTGCCCTCACCGCCCGTCCTGAGGAGGAAGCCCCCCGCCTCGCCGCCTTTGAACAACCCCTCCTTGTAGGGCTCCAGGGGGGCGAACAACTGCATGGGAGCCCCCCTCCTGTCCAGCACCTCCATCTCGCCGCCGACCACGCTTTTGTAATAAGATCTCAACCTGGACTCCACGACCCTCGCATCCTTAACCCTCTCGAAGCCTGCGCCCACGTTCAGGAGCTTGTCTCCCGAGGGGAAGACCCAGTAGACCCCCCTCTCGTTGACGTTGAAGTCTAGCAGCGCCGCTGACTCGTCCCATAAGCCCCGCGAGGGGGCTATGACCCTGTAGAGTAGGACTGCGCCGTGGTAGCTACGAGCGTAGGGGCCCCTGGCATCGACTGTCACAACCCCCCTCTCCCCCCTCCACGCCCTATAGTTGAGCCTCGCCCCCTCGGAGGCCGCAAGCTCCCTGAGCCCGCCGACGAGCCTCGACTTATCGACTATAGCCCATACAGGCGACGTGAACGTGAACTCTGAGACCACTCTCCCGTTAACCGCTATCATGAACCTCTTGACGCCGCCCACCTCGCTGCCCGTCTCCTTTATCAGCCTCGACGTCAGCGGGCGTAGTGTGACCGCGTCGCCGCACGCTTTAAGGTAGCGGGGTGCCGGGTCGTAGGCTTCCACGTCGAACCCCTTCATGGCTGCGAAGTATGCTAGCGTGGAGCCTGCGACGCCGAGGCCCGCAACTACCAGCTCAGGCCGCCTTGAACCCAACACAAACCCTCCAGTCCATGCCGTATACCCTCGAAGGGGTTCAAGGCGCCTTTAAACCTCGGCCGCCCGGAAGAGCCCTGGGGGAGACATGACAGTTACAGTCTACTATGAGGATACTAGGAGCAAGACTGGCGGTCACAGGGCTGTAGCGGTAGCCCTAGTAGTCTCCGAGAGAGGGGTCGTGGATGCTAGGAGGCACCCCTCGGCTAAGCAGGCCGGTAAAGGCAGGGGCTTGTACTCCAAGGGCTACAGGACTTACTATACCTTGGAGCCGGGCGAGGGTGAGCTAGCCGCCCAGGTCCTCCTCGTGAGGAACACCCGGGGCTGGGTTAAAGGATACATTTCCGTGTATGACGGGGAGGGCAGGGAGGTCTATAGGGCTGTGATAAGGGAGTTGAAGGCTAGGTACTCGCGCGGTGACCCAAGGTTCTCGTGGGCCGCTAAGGCCGTGATCAAGGCTCTGGGGCTGGAGGAGAAGCTGAGGAGGGTCAATCTTGAGGGACCGGGTCGTCGAGGCTCTGAGAAGGGCGGCTGAGGAGTCTGGGGGGAGGCTAGCCTACGTTAAAAGGGAGGAGGCGGGAGACCCCGAGCCGGGGCCCAGGGTTAGCGAGGCAGGCCTGGCTCCCCGGGTAGCCTCGGCCCTCGAGGCACTGGGCTATGAGAGGCTCTACAGGTTCCAGCACGAGGCCTATAGGGCGTGGGCCTCGGGCTCCGACGTGTTCATAGTCTCGGGCACGGGCACGGGCAAGACAGAGGCCTTCATGATACCAGCGCTGGAGACTGCCCTCGAGGGCGGCATGACAGTAATACTCTACCCCACCAAGGCGCTGGCGAGGGACCAGATGCTCAGGATCCAGAGGTTCGCCTCGGCGGTCGGCGTCGGGGCTGCCGTGCTAGACGGCGATACTCCTAGGGAGGAGAGGAGCAGGATTTACGAGGACCCCCCAGGCATACTAGTTACCAATCCCGACATGCTGCACTACGGCATGGCGTTCTCGGATAGGTTCAGGAGGCTGGTGTCCAGGGCTTCGTTGGTAGTGCTCGACGAGGCCCACGTGTACCGGGGGGTGTTCGGCTCGCACGTCAGGTGGGTACTGTATAGGCTTGAGAGGATAGCTGGCAGGCCCAGGTTCGTGCTGGCCGGCGCTACTGTGGGGAACCCTGAGGACCTCGCCTGGAGGCTTACAGGCAGGAAGCCCGCCGTCGTGAGGGGGCCCCCGAGGCGTAGGGGCTCCCTGGTCCACGTAATGGTGGACGCTGGCAGGAGCGGGAGGGTGGCGGTGGCCGCTTCCCTCATAGCGGCGGCCGCAAGGTCGGGCCTCAAGGTTCTAGGCTTCGCCGAGGGCCAGCAGTCGGCCGAGCTCATAGCTAGGGTGGCAAGGGAGAGGTACGGCGTGGCAGCCGAGGTCCATAGGGCTGGGCTACCTGCGGAGGCTAGGAGGAGCGTTGAGGATAGGTTTAGGAGAGGCGACCTGATGGCTGTAGTGGCCACCACCACCCTGGAGCTCGGCGTCGACATAGGCGACCTCGACGTAGTTGTGATGGCGCAGCTGCCTAAAAGCTACTCCAGCTACCTGCAGAGGGCCGGGAGGGCCGGGAGGAGGGGCAGGACCGGCTACGCTGTAACGGTCCTAGCCGACGACGCCGTAGAGTCCTACTACCTTAGGAGGCCCGAGGAGTACTTCCTTAGGGGCCCGGAGCCCTCGTTCATAGAGCCCAGCAACAGGGAGGTCGCGAGGGTCCACGCGGCCGCGCTCCTGCTGGGCGAGGGCGGCGCCAAGCTTGAAGAACTGCCCGAGGAGCTTAGGCTGGCCGTCGAGGACCTAGCCGCCTCGGGCCTTGCAAGGGTCGAGGGGGGCTTCGCCAGGCCTGTCAGGTCCAGGGCTAGGAGGCTCCTCGAAGAGTCGGGCGGGCTTAGGTCCTCGGGGCCGAGGGTTAGGATAGTTGAGGAGGGCGCCGGCGAGATAGGCTGGAGGGAGATGCCCCAGGCGCTCTACGACCTGTACCCGGGCGCAGTCTACATGCACGCCGGCAGGACCTACCTCGTTTCAAGCCTCGACCTGGACAGGATGGAGGCCGTGGTGAGGAGGGTGGAGGAGGCCAGGGGCTACTATACGAGGCCCCTCTACACCGCCGACGTTGTCAGCATGGCGCCGCTCGAGGAGAGGAGGGCCGGGCCCCTGAGGCTGGTCTACGCGGAAGTCAAGCTTACAATAGTAATTGAGGGCTACTCCGTGCGGGACGCCTCCACCGGGAGGCAGGTGGCGGAGGTGAAGTACCAGAAGCCCATAGCATGGACCTTCACGACCCTGGGTGTTGCCACCAGGTACCCTGTACCGGCTAAGCCCGGCGAGGGAGACCCCGCTGCTGTCCACGCCCTGGAGCATGCGCTGCTGCAGGCGGCTAAGCCCGTGGTAGGAGCCTCGGACTCGGATTTAGGCGGCGTGGGGTACCCCTCAGGCCATATAGTGATATACGACTCCGTCCCCGGGGGCAACGGCGCCTCGAGGCTCGTCTACGAGAGGTTCGAGAGGGTAGAAGACATGGCGGAGACCATCCTAGCCTCGTGTAGCTGCCAGGAGGGGTGCCCCCGCTGCGTCTACTCGCCCCACTGCGGCCACGGCAACAGGAGGCTCTCGAGGAGGAGAGCCCTCAGGCTGCTCCAGGCCAGGTTTCTGGCCGCGAGGGAAGTCAAGCTCGGACCCCCCGAAGGGGCGCCCCTCGCGTGACGCCCCGTCCCGCGGAGAGCTGGGAGGAGTGGTGCCGCGGCCGGGATTTGAACCCGGGTCACGGGCTCGAAAGGCCCGCATCCTGGGCCGGGCTAGACGACCGCGGCCCGCCCGCCTCCCCACCCAACGGCTGTGGACTGGAGGGCTTAGACCTTTACCCTCCCCCATGCCGGGTCTATCTCTCCGGGTATAGGTGGTGGGCGTTCTCAACAGGCTTAGGCCGTGGTTCTCTAGGGCGGCTAGCTCCACAATACTGCCCCTGCTATTGAGGGTCAGCGGTAACCCCAACCACTACACTGCCGCGGGCCTGGCGCTGGCTGCCGCCGCTGCAATCGCCGCCTACCAGGGCCTCCTCCTCGTCTCGAGCCTGATGGCCCTGGCCTCGGGCTTCATGGACGCCGTCGACGGCCTCGTGGCCAGGGCCACGGGTAGGTCCTCGAGAGCCGGCGAGGTCCTAGACGCATCCGCCGACAGGGTCTCCGACTTCCTCCTACACCTGGCACTCCTCTACGCTGGAGCCCCCGCCGCCCTAGCCATGGCGTCGCTGGCGGGGAGCATGATGGTGTCGTACCTGAGGGCGCGGGGCGAGGCCGCCGGGGTTAAGATGAGGGGCGTGGGGGTCGCGGAGAGGGGTGAGAGGCTTCTAGTCATAGCCGCTGGCCTCGCCCTGGCCGAAGTCTTCGGCCCCGCGGCGGCTACAGCCTCCGCTGCAGCCGTCGCCGCCGCCTCGTGGCTAACGGCAGCCGAGCGCATGCTGAGGCTGTTAAACTCTCTAAGGGCTACCAGCTTTTAGGATCCGAGGCTATGCGGGAGCCTGGGGGATGAGCGATAGTCTTGGAGGCGGAGCTTCTCCTCCTAGCAGCGGCGGCAGCTTTATGGGTCGCGCTCTACCTGGCGCTCAGGCATAGAGCATCCGGCAGGGTGAGAGTATACCCCCTGGCCCTGATAGCTAGGCTCGGGTGGGCGCAGAAGCCGCTACCGGAGGGAAGGCTTAGAAGGGCGCTCTCCCTGGCGGGCTGGGCGGGGATCCCCATTACACTCGGCCTTATGGCCCTCTTCTACCTCTTCGCGTATAGGAGTGTGGTTGCAAGGCTCGGCGGGGGGGCCGGGGGAGACGCTGGAGCTGGCGTGGTGCCCCTGATACCCGGCGTAACCATACCCCTCGAGGACCTTGCCTATGTGGCCTTTGCTCTGGGGGTGGGGGTTGCTCTCCACGAGGCAGCCCACGCCATCATGGCCAGGGTTGAGGGGGTCAGGGTTAAGGACTTCGGGGTGGCGCTGATACTCTTCATACCCGCGGCTTTCGTGGAGATAGACGAGAAGGACATGGAGAGGGCGCCTCTATCCTCTAAGATGAAGATATTCTCTGCCGGCATAGCAGCCAACGTGGCCATAGCACTAATAGCGCTGGCGGCCTTCCAGGCCCTCGCACCCAGCCTTTACGACGGCGTGGCGGTGCTATCCGTTGAAGAGGGGAGCCCGGCTCACGAGGCCGGCCTGGAGCCGGGCATGGTGATCGTCGAGGTCGGCGGGTACAGGGTGAGGACGATCTCCGACCTCAGCAGGGCGCTGGAGGAGCTGGGCGTCAAGGACCCGTCTAGGGAGGCTAGGTTCACTGTTGTGGTAGAGACGCCCGAGGGAGGCCTCGCCGAGCTTGAGGTTTACAAGCCCGCTGGCAGGGATACGATAGGCGTGGTGGTCGCCAACAGGCCCTCAAGCCCCCTGGCGCCCCTGCTACAAGCTACGTTCGTCCTCAACCTGGGCATAGCTGCGATCAACGCGGCGCCCCTGCTACTCCCCCTCCCGGGCCTGCCGATAGCCACTGACGGGGCGCAGATGGTGCTAGCCGCCCTCGAGAGGCTCGCGGGGGCCGCGGGGAGGGCAGCCGGCGCCGCCATAGGAGTCGCCACGCTGCTGATAGTCCTCTCAATGATCTCCTTCACCGAGATAGGATTTACGCCGTGACGATCAGGCCGAGCCTTTCAGCAAAGGCTCTAAGCCAGCGCGAGTGGCCCTCCGCCAGCCTCCTAGACTCCCCGCGGAGGCCCCCCGGTCCCGCGAGCCTCTCCAAGCCCGCTAGGAACGAGTCTAGGAGGCCGGGCGGCACGCCGAGGAAGTAAACCGTGTGGGAGCCCTCCTCCTCCACGCTGATAGCCTGAATCCTTAGCGCCCCGTCCCCCAGACAGGAGTGGAGAGCTATCACGTAGAGGGCTAGCCTGTTGACGGGGACCCTTCGGTGGAGGCCTTCAAGGCCTAGCTCCGCCACGTACTCCATTATCTCCCTGTTGCTGTCAAAGTACTTCACGCCGGCCACGGACAAGCCCAGCTCCTCGGCTCTAGCCCTCAACGCCTCTATCCTCCTGTAGCTGGCCATGCTGTTCCTCTTCCCCACGAGCTCTACCTCGTAGCCCCCTCCAGGCCTGGGCAGGTACAGCTTATTAGTGAATCTAACCGTCACTCTGACCTTAGCCGCCGACTCCAGCATGCCCGCGACAGGGGTGTCTACGAGGCCCACGGCTAGGGGCTCCGGCACTACCGCTATGACTCCGTACCCCCTGCTGGCGGCCTCTCTTATCCTTCTCTCCAGCTCCGAGACCCTGCTACCGCTCTCCTCCTCGTAGGGGGCCCTGTAGAGTATCAGGCCCTCCCTGGCAGCAGCCTCCTCGATAGCCCTGACTATGGGTAGCTCGTCGACGCTGTGGGCCGAGGTTGACTTGACCACGAGGTACGCCTGCAGCCTCGAGCCACCGTAGCCCTCCTCGGCGACCTCGAAGCCCACACCCCTAATCTCCATCGAGTCTATGACCCGTGCGAGGTCCTCCAGGCAGAGGCCTAGATCCACGCTCAAAGCTATACCCCCGCCTCCTCCAGGCTCTTATAGACGTGCAACTTGCCCTCGGACACGACGACCACCTTGTCCGGCTCCAGTGCTCTAAGGGCCTCGTACCTGTGCGATGCCACGACAACCGTTATCCCGTTCCTCTTCGCAACGCTGGAGAGCCTGTAGGCGACCCACATCGCAGTGACCGGGTCTAGGTGGGCCGCGAACTCGTCTATTACTACTAGGTTGGGCCGCGACGCGAGGAGGGCAGCAAGCCTAGCCCTCTCCCTCTGGCCCGTGCTGAGCTCGCTGAACCTCGCCCTGTACAACACCGCGTCGCTTATGCCGGAGAAGCTTAGGACCTCCAGCGCTGTGACCTCGTCGCCCGCTATCCTAGTTATCTCCTCGAGTAGGCTCCCCTCGCCTATCCTAGGCTCAATCTCCCCCGGGATCAGGGCGGAGAGCCTAACGTTGCTGGGCACCCTCACCTCGCCCTTATCGGGCCTGTAGAGGGGGTTGTCTATGCCGGCGGCCGCGCCGACTATGAGCCTGAGCAGCGTGGTCTTCCCCGCGCCGCTTGCACCAACAACCGCCACCACCTCGCCTGGCTCTATCCTCAGGCTTACACCGTCGAGCACGAACCTCTCAACGACCCTCTTCTCGACGCCGAAGGCCCTCAGGACCTCCGCAACCCGGGGGTCGAGGCCCTCCAGGTCCAGCTCGTTTGAGTAGCCCTTGGAGACGCCGACAAACTCTATTGGGCCACCCAGCCTTTCCTCGACCTTGAACCTGGGCCTGTAGAGCACCCCCCCGTGCGCCCTGGCGTAGGGGTCCTCGCGCAGGAACCTCTCCAGCTTCTCCCGGGCCTCCTCTGTGAGAGGGTACATGAGGACGGGTCTCCCGCTGCTGGTATCCCATACGTACCTGAAGCCGGCCCTCTCGAAGAAGGGGTTGTACCTCGCCATGGCGGCTATCGTCTCCACTATGTGCTTCGGCCTCTTCATCTCGGGCACCCACCTCTCCCTGATCCATTCTATCGCCGCCCTGACGGCGAGCACTCCGAGACCCCCTCCCCTATAGTCCGGGTGGACAACGACCCTGGCGATTCTGGCCGCCGCCGTGTTAACCCTGGCTAGGAGCTTCTCGGAGGCCTCGTGGCCCACCATGGCCCTCGCGAGGCTCCTGCCGTAGATCCTGGCTAGCTCCTTGAACCTGGCAAGCAGGGCCTTACGCTCCTTGGGCGTTATGGGCCAGAACGTCGGGTGGAACCAGTTCTTGGGGAAGACCTTCTCCCTTATCAGCCTGTCTATGACCACGGCGCCGCCGGCAGACACCCTCCTGTGCATCAACGGTATGGGGGTGTCGACTCTCACGTAGCCTATAATCCGGGGCTCGTAGGTCCTCCTCTCCGCCAGCTCCAGTATAAGGAACCTGCTGCTGGGCAAGCTACTCTTGATCTCGTGTATCACCATCGGCGACCCGCACTTGGGGCACTCGGGCCTTAGGTTTGACTCCTTCAGCGTGCCATCCCTGGGGCAGACCCAGACAGCTACAACCTCCTCCTTGCTAGCGTAGTGGTGCTGCTCCAGCTCAGCTATGCTCTCATAGTCCTCCTCCGACACAGCCTCCCTGGCCCTGACCCTCGCCTTGTAGAACTTCTTCTCCACGCTGTAGACCCTCTCCCAGGGCGGCCAGACCGTCACCGGCCCGTGGCGCGTGAGCCTGACCAGCCTGTAGTCGCCGAAGCCGTAGACACCCATGTCGTCTGAGGGCCTCGGCTCGCAGCAGGCTTCGACTAGGACCTCCTCGCCGGGGGTGAACCAGTGCGCTATGTTACCCGGCATGAGCAGTAGTACCCGTCCGACACCCTCGCCCTCGACAAGGAGGCTTCCGTTCCACCTGTAACCGGTCCTCGGAACGCTGTACTTCACAACCCTCGCCTTGAACTTGAACCTGTAGCCGTCGCCGCCCGCCAACTAAGCCCCGTTATAAACGAGTCATGAGCCCTTCCCGGATTTATCCCTTCCCCGCTCGGCGGGCTCGCCGCGCCCAGCAGGCGCCGCGTAGGACCTACGCATGCTGAGTATCCTCTCAGTGGATTCCAGGACTTCGAGCCACTCCCTGATCCTCTTGGGGTCTCCCTCCTCCAGGCTCTCAAGCACGTTCCTTGCGGCTCTATACCTAACCTCCCTTATGATCCCCTCGATCTCGGCCTCCCTGGCCTCCTCGTCGCTCGACACTATCAGTACCCTGCCGTGGACGGGGCACACCACCTCCCCGCTCTTAAGCCTGAAGAGCGGGAGCCCGTCGAGAGGGCACGTCTCCCCCAGCATGACCGCGCCCTGCATCATGAGCTGCGTCATCCTCTTCAGCGCCTGCTCCCTGTCGTAGCCGCCCCCCGACATTACATCCCCCCGGGCAAATCTCTTCCGCTCCGGCGCTGTTAACTCTAGGAAAGGCCTTGAAGGGGATATACCGCTGCAGGGACGGCAGCTACTCCGAGGACCCCGAGGGCTGCCCTGGAGGCTCTGAGAGCTTCCTCCCGGGCAGGGAGAGAGTGAGGATTAGCAAGCTGCTCGCCGGCATACTCAGACACTTCCCGGACAAGTTCGGTGTCGAGGTCGACGGGGAGGGGTGGGCGCGTATAGACGATGTGGTGGCCGCGCTCAGGAGAGCTGGTTACGTCTGGGTCGAGAGGTGGCATATAGAGGCGATAGCGGAGCTAGACCCCAAGGGGAGGTACGAGGTCAGGGGGGACAGGATCAGGGCTAGATACGGCCATAGTATCAGTGTCAGGGTTGAGCCCCTCAGCTACGACGCACCCCCAATCCTCTATCACGGAACCACTCGCGCTAGCCTGCCCTCAATAATGGCTAAGGGCATACTGCCCATGAGAAGGCTGAAGGTCCACCTCTCCGAGTCCATCGACGACGCCGCCGAGGTCGCAAGAAGACATGGACCCGACATAATTGTTCTCGAGGTCGACGTGGAATGCGTCAGGGAGAGGGGCTATACCGTTGCAAGGGCGTCGAGGAAGGTGTACATAGCAGACTACGTGCCCCCGGAGTGCATAAAGAGGGTGATAAGGCCTTAGCGGGACCCCGCTAAGCCTAAAAGCCCCACACACGATAGGAACATGAAGCGGGGAAGGGGCCCGTCGTCTAGCCTGGCTAGGATGCGGGGTACGCAGCCCCCCGCTAGGGGCTGCGCCCGACTCGGGACCCCGTGGTCCGGGGTTCAAATCCCCGCGGGCCCACCACAGCCTCGCCTATAACCCAGAGACCCCTCCTTAAGAGCCTCGAAAGCCTTAACATGCACCCCGGGTGAGGGATAGCCGTGCCCCTATCAGGATTGGCGTCCAGGGCCAGGTACTACGTATCCGTGTGGCGCAGGATACTAATGCTATCCAGGAAGCCCGACGAGGAGGAGTTCAACCTCCTGCTCAGGCTCAATATAATGGGCTTCTTTCTGGTAGGCGGCATAGGCTATTTAATACATCTAGCCTACGTTCTGCTAACTGGAGGGTGAAGACTACGATGAGCGGAGAGGGCGTTACTAGCGAGGGGGCGGGGCAGGAGGCCCCACTAGAGGCTGAGGCGGAGAGACAGGAGGAGAAGCAGCCTGCACCCCCCTCAAGGTTCTACATAGTCAACGTGGTCAGCGGCATGGAGGTTAAGGTCGCCGCGGTCATAATGGAGAGAGCTAGAAGCCTGGGCCTAGATATAAGGAGCGTGATAGTGCCCTACGGGCTCAAGGGCTACGTGATCATAGAGGCCGGCGACCCGGGCGACGCCTACGAGGTTGTGAGGAGGCTCCGCCACGTGAAGAGCACCAGGCCTAAGCTCATGAACGTTTCCGTAGACGAGATAATTAAGATGGTGAAGCCCGAGGAGGCCAAGCTGTTCAAGATAGAGGAGGGACAGGAGGTCGAGGTAATCTACGGGCCCCTCAGGGGCTTGAGAGGCAAGGTGCTGTACGTGGACGAGAGGAAGGGAGAGGTCATGATAGCTATCCAGGACGCCGCGTTCAGGGGAGGGAGCGCCATGACTATGACGGTGCCGATAGAGCACGTGAGGCCATTGAAGGAGGGCCAGCCTTAATAAAGGCTTTGGGCTAGAATCTCGCCCTTCCCGATGCCCGCATCCCAGGCCCGCGTTAGAATCCTCCGAAGAGGTCGCTGATGCCCTCGTACGACACCTCCTCTTCCTTCTTCTCCTCCTCTTTCTTCTCCTCCTCTCCTCCCTCGCCGGCAGCCTGCTCCGCAGCCTGCTGGGCCGCCGGCGCCGCGGCGGGCGCCGCTACCGGCGCCGCGGCAGCCTGCTTCACCACCTCGTCCAGGTTTATCTCCTCTATGCTGGCAACCAGCATCTTAATCTTGGATTCGTCCGCCTGGAGGCCGATAGCCTCAGCCGCCTTCTTCAGATTGTCCTCGTTTATCTCTTTACCCGCGTAGTAGAGGGCCAGCACGAGGTGAATGTAAGCCTTGCCCTCCTGAGCCATCCCGACCGCCCCCAAGGCTATCCTTTGGTTGAGACTGGGCCCCTTTTAATCTTTAGAAGCCCTCGAAGAGGCCTCCCAGGTCTACACCCTCCTCCTCTTCCTTCCCCTCCTCCTTCTCCTCCTTCGCCTCTTCCTTCTCCTCCTCAGCCTCAGCAGCCGGCTGCTGGGCCGGCGCCTCGATGCCCAGCTCCGCGGCCTTGGGGCCCAGCGCGGCTATTAATGCCGCCTCCGCGGCTAGCGCCGAGGCTATCACGTCCTCGGCGGTGCCCGGCGCTACGAAGCCGGCCTCCGCCGCCAGCGCCCTGGCAGCGCTCTCAGCCCTTGCTACCATAAGCTGGAGTGCCTCGGGCACCGCTACGTAGCCTATCTCGGCGGCGAAGCCTATGGCCAGCTTGGCCGCGTCGATGAAGTCGGACCTCAGGGACTCTATGTCAACCCTCAGGTCCTCCTCCCTTATGAGGGCGCCGCCGTCCAGCACAGCCTTGACCCTCACGCCCTTCTCTATCGGCCTTATGCCTAGGGCCATAAGAAGCCCCGCCAGCTCCTCCGAGATCACGTCGCCGGGCTTCGCGACCACAGTCTCCTTGGCTATGTACACCTGGCCGCCCCTGACCTGGTAGGGTATCCTCAGCTTGCCGAGAACGCTCAGTATCGGGCCGGGCCTCAGCTTCGTCATCCCCTCGGGTATCCTGATCTCCGTCTCCGCGACCTCGCCCGGCTTCGCTGGCATGGAGACCTTGACCGACTCTATCTCCTTAGCCATCTTGAAGGGGTTGCCGGAGCCGAAGACGAGCATTATCTGCCCCGTGAGGAGCTCGTCCAGAAGGTCCTCGCCGAGGTCCAGGCCCGCCTTCTTCATCGCCCTGATTATCAGCCTCTTCTTGGCCACCTTCATCGGGTACTTGCGCCATAGGGCCTTCCTGACCCTCTGAACCACGAAGGTGGGCGTCGAGGACACGTCTACTATCGCCACTACAGGATACTTCCTGAAGAGTTGTGCAAGCTCCTCTACAACCCTCACCTTCCACTCGGGTATCGGCTTCTCCCTCCTGTACACTCTAGCCTCTACTCCAGACAAAGCCCGGGGCACCCCCCTAGAGGGTCACCTGGACCGGCGGCCCCATAGTCTTTTTAACGTAGACCTTCGAGATCCTCTGCCTCCCGAGCTTGCCCTCGACCACCTGCAGTATAGCCCTCGCGTTCTCGGCCAGCTCCTCCGGCTTCATGTCCTCGGTGCCTATCCTGACCATTATCTGAGGCTGGTTCCTCATCCTGACCCACACAGCCCTCTTGAACCTCTCAATCGTGTCTACTATGTTGGCTGCGGGGGGTACGGGGGTCGGCGCCTTACCCCTCGGGCCCAGCGCTGGGCCTAGGACGCCGCCGGCTATGCCCATGAGGTCGGCCCTGACCAGCACCCAGTCGCACCTCTTCGCTATCTTCTTAGCCGCCTTCTTGTTGCCCCTCAGCTGGAGTATGTCCTGCCTGGTGAAGACCTCCACGCCGGCCTCCCTGGCCTTGAGCGCCATGTCCCCATCCGCTACGACGCATATATGGGGCTCCTTCGGGGGCTTGTGGGGGAGGTAGACTATCTCCCTGATCCTCCCCTCAGGGCTTCTAGGGTCCACGTCCTTCAGCGCTATGATCAGCTCCACGCTCTGCCTGAACCTCCTGGGCTTGCCCAGCTTCAGGGCTGTAGCTATCGCCTCGACGAGCCTGTCCTGCGCCTGCATAGACACAGCGATGCCCACCCCCTAGGCGGGTTCCAGGCCGGGGTATAAATAGCTGGGCCCGCCTAGCCCTCAGCTTCCTCCCACTTCTTCTCGTACTTTGCCAGTATCGCGTCGTAGAGCCCCTCCTCCACCTCCCTGGTAACCTGCTTCGGGTCCTTGCCGTCGACCGTTATGCCCAGGCTCCTAGCGCTGCCCAGTATAGTCTTCACCGCCGCCTTCAGGCTCTTAGCGAGCAGGTCTGGCTTCTTCTCGATCGCTATCTCGACTATCTTCTCGAAGGGTAAGTCCCCTATCGCTCCAAGCCTCTCGCTGAAGGGCTGGCTGCTAATCTTCTCCAGCGCCTTCTCGTTCTTGCCTAGGGCCTGAAGCAGCAGCTTGGTAGTAGAGGGCTTTACCTGCGCTCCCTTAACCATAGCCGCCCCCACAGCTCCGTGTTGGCCCCGCCCAGGCTTAATTTACCCTAGATGCATAGCAGCGTAGTGGAGGGC
>JALUAM010000043.1 GCA_027051095.1 Acidilobaceae archaeon
ATCTTCCTTATAGCGTCCTTCTTAACATCCTCGCTCTCTATCTTAGCGGGGCCGAACACTATGTCGCTCCTCCTGCAGAACTTTATTATAGCTATGCCGTCACCGACTTCAAGGAACTCCAGGGATTTGATCGCGGCATGTTTAGCGAAGAAGAGCCTCTCGCCGTCCATGGACTTGCTAGCGTCTATAGCGTAAACGACGTTGCTACGGCTCCTAGACGACGATGAGCCTATGATCCTCAACAGGAACTCGACTTTATCGCCGTCGACGGCGTTCTTAGACGTGAGAAGCGATATGCTCAGAGGGTCCCTCTCCACGGACTTAAACGACACCTGCCGCCCACCCCGTCAGCGCTTGTTCACTCCGCTTAAGAAAGCTGGGAGGAGCTTTCAAAAATTTAATGATACCCCGTTAAATGAGGTTTAAAGGCTCTATCATGGAGTTAATTAAGAGTTTTTAAATTATTCATGAAACCGTGGGCTTGGGGCGCCTATACTTGGGGTGGTACTTCCTGATAGTCTCCTCCTTGATATTGGTTAGCTCCTCCTCTGGGAGCACTGAGAGTATCTCCCAGGCTATGTCCAGGGTCTCCTCTATGCTCCTGTTCTCCCTCTCGCCCTGGCTCAGGAACCTCCTCTCGAAGAGGTCGGCGAACCTCAGATACCTCCTGTCGACCTCGCTCAGGCTCTCCTCCCCTACTATGGCGGCGAGGCTCCTGAGCTCGACTCCCCTGCTGTAAGCGGCGTATAGCTGGTTGCTAACCTCTGCGTGGTCCTCGCGCGTCTTGCCGGGGCCTATACCCTCCTTCATCAGCCTGGAGAGGCTCATCAGCACGTTTATCGGCGGGTATATCCCCCTGTTGTGCAGCTCCCTGCTCAGCACTATCTGGCCCTCGGTTATGTAGCCCGTCAGATCGGGTATCGGGTGGGTTATGTCGTCGTTGGGCATAGTGAGTATGGGCATCTGGGTGATGCTGCCCTTCCTACCCTTGACTCTCCCGGCCCTCTCGTAGATGCTGGCGAGGTCGCTGTAAAGGTATCCCGGATAGCCCTGCCTCCCAGGTACCTCCTCCCTAGCGCTGCTGATCTCCCTCAGAGCCTCTGCATAATTGGTCATGTCGGTTAATATCACTAGCACGTGCATGTCCCTCTCGAAAGCCAGGTACTCGGCCAGGGTCAACGCCGCCCTAGGGGTTATCAGCCTTATCATGGCGGGCTCGTCTGCAAGGTTAACGAACATGGCGACCCTGCCTAGAGCGCCTGTCTCCTCGAAGAACCTCTTGAAGAAGAGGAAGTCGTCGTACTTTATGCCGATCGCAGCGAAGACCACAGCGAACTCCTCCTCCTCTCCTCTCACCGTGGCCTGCCTGGCTATCTGAGCTGCCAGCTTGTTGTGAGGCAGCCCACTGCCGCTGAATATGGGCAGCTTTTGGCCCCTGACTAGCGTGTTCATTCCGTCTATAGCGCTGACGCCCGTCTGTATGAAGTCCTCCGGGTAGGCCCTCTCCGCTGGGTTGAGGGGCGCCCCGTTGACGTCCCTCTTCTCCTCAGCTACTATGGGCGGCCCGCCGTCTATAGGCTCGCCCAGCCCGTTGAAGATCCTGCCTAGCATGTCCTCGCTCACAGGTATCTCTAGGGGCTTCCCGAGGAAGCGTATAGTAGTGCCCACGGGGCTTATGCCAGTAGTACCCTCGAAGACCTGGACCACGGCGTAGCCCATGCCGACCTCTAGAACCCTACCCCTTCTCTTCTCGCCCGAGGGGAGCTCGACCTCGACGATCTCGTCGTATGCTACTCTGCTCACACCCTTAACTACCAGCAAGGGCCCCTTTATTTCGCCTATGCCCGTGTACTCCCTCACGCCTAGAGCCATAGCCTAGCACCCCCTAGCCCTGCTCCAGCTTTTCAAGGGCCTCTAGAGCCTTGCGCCTTATAGCCTCGATCTCCTCTAGCCTGTCATTGGGCACTGTGAACTTAGCCTTGACTATGTCTATGTAGAGCCTGCCAAGCGCCTCCCTGATTTCCCTGGCAGTCCTACCCTTCTCTATCAGCTCCTCACCCTTCCTGTGAATATCTATTATAGTCTTCAACAGGGCGAACTGCTTCTGCGGCGTGCTGAAGGCGTCTATCGGGTCGAAGGCGTTCTGCTTGAGGAACCCGTCCTTCAGCATTCTCGCGGTCTCCAGGACTAGCTTGTCCTTCTCGCTGAGGCCCTCAGTGCCCACGAGCCTTACTATCTCCTGAAGCTCGTTCTCCCTCAGAAGTATGTTCATGGCTTCATCCCTATACTCCCTCCACCTCTTATCGACGTTCTCGTGCCACCACGGGGTGACTAGGTCCACGTAGGCGCTGTAGCTCTGGATCCAGTTTATGGCGGGGTAATGCCTACTGTAGGCTAACTTTGTGTCGAGCGCCCAGAACACCCTTATGAACCTGGTCGTGTGGCTTGTAACGGGCTCGCTGAAGTCGCCTCCCGGCGGGCTCACAGCGCCGACAACGGTCACGCTGCCCGTCCTCGGGGGCCTGCCTAGGGCTTCGACCCTGCCGGCCCTCTCATAGAACTCTGCGAGCCTGCTGGCCAGATAGCTCGGATACCCCTCCTCGGCCGGCATCTCCTCGAGCCTCCCCGCTATCTCCCTGAGCGCCTCAGCCCACCTGCTGGTGCTGTCGGCCACTAGAAGCACGTCGTAGCCCATGTCCCTGTAGTACTCGGCTAGGGTTATGCCCACGTAGATGCTGGCCTCCCTGGCGGCTACTGGCATATTGCTTGTGTTCGCTATGAGTATAGTTCTATCCATGAGGGGCTTTCCGGTCCAGGGGTCCTTGCTCTTAGGGAACCTCTCAAGCACCTCTGTCATCTCATTGCCTCTCTCGCCGCAGCCTATGTAGACTACGACCCTGGCCTCGCTCCACTGGGCTAGGCTGTGGAGGGTCACAGTCTTCCCCGTGCCGAATCCGCCCGGCACCGCTCCGGTGCCGCCCTTAGCCATGGGGAAGAACGTGTCTATAATCCTAATGCCGGTTATGAGGGGGAGCACGGGGTCTAGCTTGACCTTGTAAGGCCTGGGTACCCGCACGGGCCACTTATGGTACATTTTAACCTCTATCTTTCTGCCGTCCCTCTCCACCACGGCGACGGGGTCCTCTATGGTATAGTCACCCTCTGGCGCCAGCCATACGAGCTTGCCTCTAACCCCCGGCGGGATCATTATCTTGTGCTCTATAAGGCTGGTCTCCCGAACGTAGCCTATAATATCGCCCTCCTCCACCTTCTCGCCGACCTTCACGTGGTCAGTGGCGGGCCTAAAGTGGTATTTACGGTCTCTAGGGAGCGGCGGGACCCTAATACCCCTCTCGACGAACATCCTACGCTTAGGCTGGCTCTTAGCTACCTCCTCAGCTATGAGGGGTAGCGGCCTCTGGACGCCGTCGAATATGGTGCCTAGCAGGCCCGGCCCCAGCTCGACGCTCAGAGGGCCCCCAGTCCCCTCGACGGGCTCGCCGGGCCTAAGCCCGCTCGTAGACTCATAGACCTGTATGTAAGCCTTGTCGCCGGAGATCCTGGTTATCTCGCCTATAAGGCCCGCCTCGCCGACGTAGACCATCTCGTACATCTGAGCGCCGCTCATACCCTCGGCTACCACTAGGGGGCCCGAGACCCTGACAATTCTGCCCTTAACCGGCAACCTCGTGCACCCCGTCTATTGCCTCCCAAAAAGCGCCCTAAGCGCCACCCTTCTAAGCCTAGCGTCCTCACTCCTTAAAATATTGTCCAGAGTGTAATCGAACCTCAACCCGGCCCCTACAACTTCTGCCACGAAGCCGCCTATCACTCCTTCAACGGGTTCCAGCTCCACCCTATCCAGGGCGCCTAGGCCCTCGACTATAGACTTTATAAGCTCTAAATCCTCGTTGGGAGCCTTAACTTTCACAGTCCTCTCGCCGGCCTCGGCTAGGACCTCGCCGAGAGCCCTCCTCAGGAAGGATTTATAGGGTTTTGACTCGAGCTTCCTCCTCTTGA
Source organism: Acidilobaceae archaeon (assembly GCA_027051095.1). Classification (GTDB taxonomy): domain Archaea; phylum Thermoproteota; class Thermoprotei_A; order Sulfolobales; family Acidilobaceae; genus Aeropyrum. The sequence goes on from JALUAM010000043.1 coordinate 4,021, forward strand.
ACTCCTCCGCTGCCCTGCGTATAACTTCCTCAGCGTATCTGTTCATCTCAGCCGCCACCTTCGTCCTGACCTCAAGCTCCGCCTTGGCCTTTGCCCCAGCCACCCTCTCCCTGAGACTTTCAGCCCTACTCTTAATCTTAGAGGCGGCCTCCTTCTCGAGGGACTCTGCGGCCTCGTCTATTAGCCTCTCAGCGGCCTTCTTCGCCTCCCTGAGGAGGTTTAAAGCCTCCTCCTTGTAAGGCTCTAGAGCCTTAAGCGCGGCCTCCTCAGGGTTACCTCTGACGCCCGACTTAGCCACCAACACCCGGGCACCTCAGCCTAAGCCTAGAGCCTTTGCTATCAGGCGGTTAATGTCTATAGGCTCCGCTGGGGCCCACAGCGTGGGCAGGACTACCAGGGTCACCCCCAGCCTCCTAGCCTCCCTCTTAACCCTCTCCTCGTCGCTTATAACATGCTTCAGGACTATGGCTAGCGCGACGCCGCCGTCACCGGCCTCTCTCCTCAGAACGTCTATCACCTCGTCGTCGCCTCGGGCGGCCTTCACCGAGACGCCTAGACTCCTAAAGAGGGGTAGGGTCTCCTCGTCACCTATGACCAGTATCCTGCCCTGAGGCGCACGGGTAGCCTCCACGCCGCACCGCCTACCCATAGGAGAGGCCGGAAGGCGCAATAACTAGGCGCCTACTCTGCCTGGACTTACTAAGGCCTGAGGGCCTTATCTTATATGTTGCGGTTGCTGCGAGCCGGGCCTGCAACCCCCCGGCAAATTATAAATTTAATAACTTTTAATGGGCGATTAGTCATAAAGCCCGGGCCCGGGTGACGGTGGCTAGCGTTGATTGTGCCTCGCCGCCTTGAAGAGGTCGTGATAGCAGTTCCCCTAAAGCTCTACGATAGGGTCGTGGCTGCTCTAGCCTCTGAAGGCATATTCCACGCTGACGAGCCGCCGAGGGGCGTGCCAGGCACGCTGGAAAGGGCCTACAGGACGGCTTACAGCCAGGCGTCTGAGAAGCTGGGCAGGCTCAGGCAGTACTTTGCTGTTGCCGGAGTCGAGCCGCGCACGGTTAAGGGGGTTGAGATTAACGTATCCTCCTCTTGGATCGACTCGTTCAGGGAGAGCGTGGAGTCCTTCAGGGATGTAGAGGAGTTCTACGAGGGGCTCCTAGAGTCTTACAACAGGCTTGAGTCGAAGCTTAGAGCCCTCGAGGAGGCCAGGGAACTCTTAAGGCCCTTCGCTAATGTAGAAGGCGACCTTGCCTCCGCCTACAAGTCGGAGGTTCTGGACTTCGTCGCAGGCTTCACAGAGGAGAGCGAAGTGCTCGACATTATAGGCAAAGAAGTAGCCAAGGCGGGAGGCGTCTTCGCCTTCGAGGAGGCCGCTGGGGGAGGCTTTGTATTTGCAGCCGCTATTCCTCAAGGCGCGGGTAGGAGGATAGCATCTCTCGCCTCCAGGCTGGGAGCCCAGGTCTACACGCCCCCCGAGGACCTGCCGGGTAGCCCCTCGGAGGCCCTGAAGGCCGTGGAGCGCGAGGTAGATGAAACTAGGCGCGAGATGGAGGAGGTTAGGCGCAGGGCTCAGTCCAGGCTCGGCGAGCTGGCTAGATACTACACCGTAGTCTCTGCGTTCGCCTTCGTATTCAGGGTCCTATCCCTCACCCTTAAGACAGACACAGTAGCGGTGGTCAGGGGTTACGTGGATGTTAAGGACTCTAGGAGACTAGAGGAGGTTGTAAGCAGGGCTTCCCTGGGCTCCTACGTAATAGTTAGCTTGGGTGTGAAGCGGGGCGAGGAGCGCGTCCCGAGCAAGGTAGACCTTCCATCGTTCCTAAGGCCCTTCCATAGGATAGTTGAGATATATGGTCACCCGGAGCCCGACGAGATAGTGCCCACGATATTCCTTGCGGTCACAATGCCCTTAACGTTTGCGTTGATGTTCCCCGACGCCGGCCACGGACTGCTGGTGCTGCTGTTCGCCCTGCTATATGTCTCGAGGATCAGCAAGGACTGGGCGTTCGTCATAGGGGTTCTAGGCGCGTCTAGCATTGTAAGCGGTTTGATGGCGGGCGAATTCTTCGGTCCCATAGCGTCTAAGATAGTGGGCTTGCCGAAGCTATGGGAAGAGCTGGGCCTGGAGGTGCCGCCGTACGCTCTCCCAGCCTACGCTGTAGACCATGGCCTGGAGGAGCTTGCACCTGCCCTGGCCATGAGAGCTATAAACGTGAGCATAATCATAGGCGCCTTCATGCTAACCTTCGGCACGTTCCTGGCCATAGTGAACTCCCTGATAAAGCGGGACTGGGAGGGCCTGCTCGCGCGCGCTATACCACGCTTCCTGATCTTCGCCTCGGTGGGCGCCCCCTTCCTAGTCTACCTGGACGCCTCTCAGGGCGGAGCGGTGATAAGGAAGGCTGTCTTAGAGGGCGGCGGGGGCGACCCATTCGCGACAATGGTTTTACTGGCTTTCTCGCTGGGCGTGGTATGGATGCTAGCAGCGGGCCCTGTGTTGTCAGCAAGGGAGGGCCACGGCTTCCTCTCGGGTCTAGGCCACTCGGCCCTGGAGGCCTATGAAAGCCTTTTGATGGTGGTTGGCAACCTGCCGAGCTTCCTCAGGATAATGGCTCTGGCAATGGCTCACTCTAGCCTAACGCTGGCCGTGGCTAAAGTGTCTGAGCTAATACTGGAGGCTGGCGGGGCCGGGCTCGTGCTGGCCGCCGCCTTATACGTGCTGGGCAACCTGGCCATAGCGGGCATGGAGGGCCTGCTATCGTTCGCCCATGCCACTAGGCTCCACTTCTACGAGTGGTTCAGCAAGTTCTACAGTGGCGGCGGGGTGCCATACTCTCCGTTGAAGCTAGAAGGAGTGGTGATAAGGTTCGCTTGAGGTGCATGAGGAGTGCCGGGCTACAACCCGAAGGTGGACCTCATAACCGGCAGCCCGACTAGGAGAATAGACTTGCTCCGCGAGAAGCTGGCGAAGGAGGGCCGCGACGTGATACTACTATCCACGGGGCAGCCAGGCTTCCTCCCCCCCAGGAGGCTAAGGGAGGTCCTAGCCGAGATGCTATTAGACGACTCGGACAGGCAGCTGTACTCGTACACGCCCACGCCGGGCTACTACGATGCGAGGGAGGCTGTAGCTGAGGACCTGAAACTGCTAGGGGGCCCTAAGGTGGACCCCGACCAAATAGTGCTAACCGCCGGCGGCCAGGAGGCTATGTTCGCCGTGCTATCAACCATAATCGAGCCCGGCGATAAAGTTGTGCTCTTCGACCCCACCTACTTCGGATATAAGCCCATAATCGAGTACCTGGGCGGCCGCGTGGTATGGGTGAGGGCGCCGTTAGAGGAGGGCTTCCAGCCCTTAGACGAGGATTTAAAGAAAGCCGTGGAGAGCGGGGTCAAGGCCGTAGTAGTCGTGACCCCTGATAACCCCACGGGCAGGCTGCTATCGGAGGAGTCGGCGAAGCTGATAGCAGACCTAGCGGTGGAGAAGGGCTTCTGGGTCATAGTAGACGAGGCCTATAAGACCCTTGTCTACGAGGGAGAACACGTGTGGCTTTACAACCTAGCCCCCGATAACACTCTGGCTATAAACACTTTCAGCAAGGACCCAGGCTTCCCCGGCTGGAGGCTGGGCTACGTATACGGGCCCGAATGGGTTATCGGGAAGGTGAGGCTGGTCTCAGAGGAGCTAGTATACTGCCCTCCCAGCATAGCTCAGAGGGCTGTAACGATTTACCTAAGGGATAGGAGGCTCAGGATGAGCCACATAGAGGAGGCTAGGAGGTTCATGGTAGAAAGGAGGGATGCAATGATATCAGCGATTAGGGAGTACATGCCAGACGCGGCCTTCGTCAAGCCCGGCGGCTCCATGTTTGTAATGGTAGACTTATCATCGTACCTGGAGGGTACTGGGATGGACTCGGAGGACCTCGCCAGGGCTCTCCTAGAGAAGGAGAGCGTGGCGGCGATACCGGGCGTATATTTCGGCCCTTCCTCGAGGCTAAGGCTTAGGCTAAGCTTTGCCACAGAGAGCCCGGGCAGAATAGTGGAGGGGGTTAGGAGGCTAGCTAGGCTCGCAGAGAGCCTAAGGGGAGGCTAGCACACCTTCGAGCCAGGCTTAACCTCCTCCTCGACGGTTAGTATGACGGGCTTTCCTTCCTTCTCGTCGCAGGGGGCGGCTAGTATCATGCCCTGGCTTACCAGCCCGGCCATCCTCTTGGGCTTCAGGTTGGCGACCACTATGACAAGCTTCCCCTCCAGGTCCTCGGGCTTATACCACTTAGCTAGGCCGGCTAGTATCTGCCTTTCCTCGCTGCCCAGGTCTACTATGAGCTTGAGGAGCTTTTTGCTGTTGGGCACTCTCTCAGCCTTCACTACCCTACCAACCCTGAGATCCACTCGGGCGAACTCCTCGTAGTCTATAAAGTCCTGCGACATGCTGCTACACCTTTCTAGGGCTTAATGTTGGGGCTGCGGCTTAAAAGCCTGTGAGCGTCACCGACATGACGGGGGGGTGAAGAGCCCAGGCGTCACCGAGCCGCGGGCTATGACGAGTTCGGCCTTGACCTACCCCCGCCTCTTCAGGAGGAAGGCTACGGCTGCTATCGCCGCTAGCACCGCTACTACACCTGCTACCAGGATGGCCGGGCTCCGCGTTAGACCCTGCTCGGCCTGCCCCCCCTCTACTTCTTCACCTGCGCCTACAGCCGGCGCCTGTGCCTCCTGGCCCTCTGCGGCCGACCAGTTGGGGGCCGGGTATAGGAAGTCCGCGGTTTCTAGCCTGCCCTCTCTGAACTGCGCGAAGGTTATAGGAAACTCGGAGACCATGAGTCTTTCGATGACTATCGGGCCGTAGAAGGTCATGACTCCGTGGCGGGGCACTGCCTCTAAGAGGTCGCTGGGCTCCAGGGAGCCCGCGTCGGCTATAAGCTTAACGGTGATAAGTAGCGCGCTGGCCGCTCTCGCAGCGATGCTTGAGGGCTCGATGGCTGGGCAGAAGTCGGAGAAGAACTTATAGAAGACGTCGTGGGTGAGCCCCCACCACTCGTATCCGAGGGACGCCGCCTTCTCAGGGTCGTACTGCGGTATGGGGAGCCAGTCGCTGACGACTACTACGTTCTCAGCCACCAGTGGGGTTAGGTCGGAGTAGAGCCAGTTGTCGAAGCCCTCGCCGGCCACCACCACGCCATTGACGCTAACTCCTCCATAAATGCTCTTCAGAGTCTCGACTACAACGTCCCTCTCACCGACGACTATCATAATGTCGGGCCTAAGCTCGGATACGTTGGACTCGATGAGACCGGCGATCCTTTCCACGTTAGCCGGGTCTATCCTAACCTGGTCCAGGTAATTTAAGCCGTACTTGTCTGCGTAGGACCTCAGCTTGCTGGGCGAAGCAGCCTCGGCCCATGGCCGCGAGGAACTGGCGGCTATGAACACTGAGGCGTCAGGGTCGAGTTTTGACGCTGCTCTGAAGGCCCCCTCTACGAGCATATCCAGCGGCGCCACAGGCATCAAAACGTGGATCCCGTAGGAGCCCAGGCCTCTAACGAAGCCCTCGTTAACGTAGGAGTAGACTATTAACAGCGAGCCGGTATCTCTAAGCTCGCTCGCTAGAGGCTCGACATACTCCCACTCGGGAGGGGCAAGTATGATCCTAACCCCTAGCTCCTTGAGCATAGAGGCTGCTTCAGAGACGCCCTCAATGTTGCCGCCATAGTCGAAGTATGCCAGCTGGACAAAGTACCTTTTACCTTTTATAAATATACCCCCGCGGTCGTTGACCCACTCGATTGCAGCCTTGATGCCGCAGAGCGCCTCAACGGAGATATTAGAGGCTTCCGTGAGGTTAAAGACCGCACCTATGACTATTGAATCGCCCTTAACAGTCTCGGGGAACAGCTCGGCCGAGGCTGCATAGACGCTAGGGGCTAGCTGAAGAAGCATGGCAATGGTTAGGGCGAGGGCGGCCCAGCGCACTGCACCCAACCCTCCTTCCATGAACCGGGATAGCAGGCACGTCTACATAAATGATATCACGATTCTGTTAAATGGGCACCCTTATCGAGGGTGGAGGGTATAGGGCTTCATTTCAACCGCGATTTAAACATAGGTTTCCCGGCGCCACGTCCACGCCTCTACTTTATAACCCCTCCGGTTAGAATCCCCTTCACTAATGGGAGAGCCGCCGTAGCTCAGCCCGGTAGAGCGCCGGCCTCGTACGGGCCCAGCGCCGAAGTCGTGGGCCCTGGGTAAGCCGGTGGTCGCGGGTTCGAATCCCGCCGGCGGCTCCATAAATCTTTACCCAACAAATTCCTTAGATTACTCTCAAGGGCGTCTATGGACTCTGGCGAGTGGAAACCTCCGTTCGCTTCAGGCAGAGTCGTAGGCTCCTACGAGCCCTTGAAGAGGTACCTGGAGGAGGCGCGTAGGAGGGGCAGAGAGGATCTAGTCGAGAAGGCCCTACTTAATGAGGACGACTTTGAGCTTCTGAGGAGGCTAGTTGTAGTTGAGGGTGTTAGCCTGGAGTCTCTCCTCTCCGCGTTAGAGGAGAGATTCTATGATAGGGTGGACGGTGAAGTGGCTAGGGAGGCTTATAGGTCCATGGGGTTAAAGGTTGACACCGAGAGTGCGAAAAGAATGATAGCTAGGATACTAGCAGGCTGGCTTATCGAAAGCGGCGAGGAGTGGAAAATCCTAAGGCTGAGGGCGTCGTGGGAGCAGGGTAGGTGAAGAAGGGCTCAATGTTCAAAGAGCTTAGAGTATTATTCTGTTCCTGTGCGCGCTCGCGAGCCTCAGCCTCGCGGCGGCCTCTTCTAGGCCCCTTGCTAGGCGCCTGTCGGGGACCCCCTGGTCTACGAGCCACTGGACCAGGCTGTCCACGCCGTCCAGGAACTCGTCCACTATCACGTCGACCATCTCCCTAAGCTCCCCGCCCCCCGCAGCCCTCAACGCCCTAGCCAACACCTCGTCGCTAGGGTGAGTTCTCCCGCTAAGATATTTGCTCACGGCGGCCGGGGTAACCCCGAGGAGCTCGGCAGCCTCCCTAACACTCCGCCCAGACACCAGAACCTCGATAATCCTGCGCCGAGCGTCCTTCCCCAGCATATGGACGAAAGCTGCTACCGGCTCCTTGGCCCTGCCACTCAGCTCCGACACCTTTACTAAGACTTGATGGGTCTAAAACGGTTTAGAAGGGTTCAGTTGCTAGTGCGGCCTCTCCTCTTTTATGGTCTCCGAAAGCATCTTAATGCCCTCCTCTATTTCGTCCTCCCTTACGAAGCTGTAACTAAGCCTGGCCGTGTTTCTGCCTCTGCCAGGTGTGATATAGAATGCGTCTCCTGGCACGTAGGCTACTCCCCTTTCTACAGCCTTAAAGAGCAGCCTTCTCATGTCAACGCCTTTCACTTTGAGGAATATGAAGAACCCTCCCACGGGCTTAGTCCATGAGGCGACCCCCTTCATATGGATCTCCAGGGCTTCAAGCATCAGGTCCCTCTTCCTCCTGTAGAGGCTTTTAGCCATGGAAATGACCCTGTCAACTATACCCCTTCTAATGGCCTCTAGCGCTATGTACTGGCTCAGCGTGCTACTATGCAGGTCTACAACCTGCTTCACAAGCTCTATTTTGGCTACCACGGGCTCGGGCCCGGCGACCCAGCCGAGCCTTAGACCCGGCACTAGTATCTTGCTGAAGGTGCCCAGGTAGAGGACTCTCCCCTCGCCGTCGAGGGTTTTTATGTGCGTGAACTTTATGGAGTCGTCGAAGGTGAAGTAGCTGTACGGGTCGTCCTCTATTATTAGTAGGTCGTATTTGCTTGCTATCTCGAGCAGGTGCTTCCTCCTGTCGTCGGGCATCGTGGTTCCGTTGGGATTGTTGCTCGTAGGGTTTACATAGACTAGTTTTAGCCTGCGCCCCTCCCTCTTTGCAGCCTTAACCTTCTCCTCGAGGGCGTCAGTATCCATTCCGTCATCGTCCACGGGAACCGGGACTAGGTCGGCTTTAAGCGCTTTGAAGAGGTTTATAGCCGCCAGGTAGCCGGGCTCCTCCATGAAGACTGTATCGCCGGGCTCTACAAGCGCCAACGCCGCCAGATACAGAGCCTCCTGGCTTCCAGTAGTGACTACAAGCGCGTCCTCGTCGCCCACCTTAACGCCCTTAGAGTTGAGGAACCTTCCGAGTTCCTCCCTGAACTCCCCAACACCGGGAGTAGGAGAGTATTGTAGAGCCTGCTCCCCTCTCTCCTCAACCACTTGCCTCGCTATCTCCGCAAGCTCGTTCTTAGGGAAGATCCGGGGGTCGGGTAGCCCCCCCGCGAAGCTTATAATCTTCTTACCCTCGGTGAGTTTAAGCAGCTCCCTTACATCGGATGCTCTCAACTCGAGGGAAATCGAGGAGAAAAAGCGCGTATAGTCTATCCCCAACTCCCAGCCCCACCTTCAAACGAGACGTGGCTGAAGTTTTAACTTGAAGCGTTAACGCGCTCTTGGCGTCTACCAGAGCCTCTTTGTTAACCCTAGTGTCTCGTCTGTAGCCTTGATAGAGTCCTCTGCGCTGAGCGGCGAGCCCGCTACCGCGCGTATAGCGTCTATGTTCTCGGGCACGACTATAGACTCTTGGTGCACCGCCTGGAAGAGCATTAGCTCGCGCCCGTCGACCGATACTGACTCTTCGAAGACTACCAGCTCGGGCACGTCATACCTCATCCTGGTGAGCCTAGCAGCGTCTATTAGCTCAGCGGTGCTTTTAATGCCGGTCTCCGCGGAGTTAACAACCATTATCCTCGGCGCTTCCGAGAGGGCCTCTATGACGTCAGCCCTGCTCGCCTCAGACTTGAGAGTAACGGTTACGTGGTGTACATGCATTAGGGTGG
>JALUAM010000044.1 GCA_027051095.1 Acidilobaceae archaeon
TCCTTGCAATCTCCAGGGGTATAGTGGCTTACCTGCTCGGCCTCGAGAACCTCCCCACGGGTGAGAACGTTAGCCTCGAGTCGATAGTCGAGCAGGTTAAAAAGTGCTCCGCCTCCAGGAGGGGCGCCGGGCGGGGCCGGGAGGGCGTCTACCAGCGAGGGCGCTACGGTAGGTCCTACGCGGTTGTACGGTAGGGCCTGAACGCCGCCCTAAGCGCGCGGGCTGAGTAGGCGGCCACAGCCAGTATGGAGACGTGCATTACAGTGCACCACACGCATATAGCCTCGGCCACGAAGACCTCAAGGTATACCAGATACGGGACCGCCAGGGCCGCGGGGATCGATAGGATGGCCAGTGCCACCCTCGCAGCCCTCAGTCCTGTGAAGGCGTGAGCTATCGCGGCGAGGCTGAGCGCTGTGAAGTATACAGGGGCCGCCTCGCTCAGGTGTACCCCAGCTATCCTGGCCTGAGGTATGCTGTAGACCCTCTCGCAGTCGAGGCTCTCGCCGAGGCCCTTGCAGACGCCGATGGAACCCACGTACTCCAGGTAGCCCACTATGCTGGCGGCATAGCCTATCAGAGCCGCCGCCAGGACAGCGTAAGGGGCTAGGGCCTTGAGCCGCATAACGCTACTCCTTACGTTGCTACTCGCCCTCCACGCCCTTATAACAGCGGCGCCCGCCGAAGCCCTCGAAGTCGACGCTGTGGCCCGCGTGGTGAGGGTAGTCGACGGCGACACGCTCAGGGTCGTCATACTCGAGGACCTGCCCGACCCTCCCGACCTCAGGGAGGGCTATGAGTACCGTGTGAGGCTCGCCGACATAAACGCGCCCGAGATCGACACCAGGGAGGGCCTTGAGGCCAAGGAGGCCCTGGAGAAGGTATCCCCGCCCGGCGCCATAATCTATCTCGACGTCGACGACATATACGTCTACGATAAGTATGGCCGGCTGGTTGCAGTCGTCCTAGTCGAGGCCGGGGAGGGCTCGCTGATAAACGTGAACAAGTGGCTGCTAGACGAAGGATACGCCACCCCCTGGGACCACCCGAACGAGTTCGACCCCAGCAAGTGGACCGTCACAGTGGCCAAGAACTTAGCCCCAGCCGTCGGCGAGGCCGGCGAGGGGGAGCCGGGCCTAGGCCCAGTAGCGGCTGCACTAGTAGCGGCGGCAGTAATCATAGCTGTCGCCGTCATTGCACGAAGACTGCTCAGATAAAAGGGGTAAACCCTCCGCGGCACCCGGCAAACCCTTAAATATTATCGAAACGCTAGTGGGTAAAACGGGGGCTCGGGGCCCCGCCGGGCCCCCGCCCACAGAGGGGATATGAGGGAGCCCGGCAGCGCTGCCAGCCGCAGCCCCACCAGCCCCCAGGGCGCCACGCCCGAGGGGCCAAGGGGGCTCAGCGGCTGGCGCCGCTCCGGGCCCTTCATATCCCCCTAATGCCCGAGGCGCCCCTCGGGCATCGGGGGCCCCTGTGGGGCCCTGAGCCCCTCCCCTCCCTCCAACGTTTTTAACGAACACTCCTCCCCGGGCGCAACGCCTATCAACCCCCTGTTATATACCTTTAACATGGGACCCCGTGCCCGCCTCGAGATCCGCGCGTCACGCGGCCAACGATGAGGGCGGGCGCCTTGCGGCCGGAACTTCCAACTCCTCCTCGACGGTAGCTTGAAAGGCCTCTATGGGCTAGATTAGGCTTTGAGGGCGGCCCGCGGTGCTGTATACGAGGCCTCCAAAGCTGTACAGGTTCGAGGGGGACGCGTTTCAGGATGGCAGGGTCGTTGTTGTCCCCGTTGCGAGGGAGGGCAGCGGTCTCTGGCTGCCTGAAGGAGTGCCCGAGGACCTAGCGTCCGCAGCTAAGACCCTGTATAGCCTCGGCTTCTTCAGGGGCGATGCTGGCGAGAGCCAGGTGTTGCCCCGGGGCTCTGGCGTCGTCGTTCTCGCAGGGGTAGGCGGCCGCGGGGACCTTGAGGGCGTTAGGAGGGGCTTCGGCGAGGCCGGGAGAAGGGTCAGGGATAGGGTAGAGTCGGCCGTTCTCTACGTCGAGGGGCTGGGGAGCTCTGCCCTTGAGGCTGTGCTAGCGGCCGGCCTGGGAGCTTACAGGCTCGAGGAGTTCAGGTCTAAGAGGAGCGTCAAGCTCAGGGAGGTGGGCGTGACTGGTGACGTAGACCTTAGCTACGCATCCGCGGTCCTCGAGGGAGTCTACCTAGCCAGGGATATAGCAAACGCGCCGCCCAACGCCCTGCCCCCCAAAGCCCTCGCCTCCGAGGTGGAGCGGCTCTTCTCAGGGCTGCCTAACGTGGAGGTGGAGGTGTTCGACTACGGGAGGCTTGTCAGGGAGGGGTTCGGAGGGATAGTGGCTGTGGGTAAGGGGAGCGAGGAGAAGCCCACCCTTACGATCGTAAGGTATAGGGGCGGCGGGAGGAGGGTAGCGGTAGTAGGTAAGGCTGTCGTGTTCGACACGGGAGGCATAAACCTCAAGCCCAGCCAGGGCATAACATACATGAGGGCCGACAAGGCCGGCGGCGCCGCCGCCCTCGGAGCCGTGTGGACAGCCGCTAAGCTGGGCCTCAACGTAGACCTCTACGCCCTGGTCCCGGCCGTAGTCAACGTGCCAAGCGGCTCCTCCTACCTCCCGAGCGACGTCATAAGGATGTGGGATGGGACTATGGTGGAGGTTACTAACACCGACGCGGAGGGCAGGCTGATACTTGCCGACGCCATGGCGTACGCAGCTGAGAGGCTGGGCGCCGAGGTGATCATAGACGTAGCGACGCTGACGGGCGCCATAGTGGTCGCCCTGGGCCCGCTGGTGGCAGGCCTCTTCACGAGGGACGAGGAGCTGGCCAGGGTGTTCGAGGAGGCGGCTAGGGCGACGGGCGAGAGGCTCTGGAGGATGCCTATGGTCGACGACTACTCTAAGCCGATGGTGAAGGCGCCGCTGGGCGACCTGATAAACGCCTGGCAGAGGTACGGGGGCGCGATATTCGGTGCCCTCTTCCTTGAGAAGTTCGCCCACGGGAAGAGGCACGTCCACCTAGACATAGCGGGGCCGGGGATAGCGTATGAGGCCGGCCAGCTGACGCCACCCTACTGGCCGGACTCTGGCCTGGCCCCAGGCTACGGGGTCAGGCTCATAGTGGAGGCCCTGAGGAGGCTCGGGTGAGGTCTAGCAGCCATGCAGTTCATGCAGGGCAGGTGCAAGCCGCTGATAGGGGTAGTCCACCTTCCGCCGCTGCCCGGCTCGCCGGGCTATAGGGCTAGGAGGTGGCCGCCGAGCGCCGGCAAGTTCTGGAGTCTACACGAGATCATTGAGTACGCGCTGGCGGAGGCCAGGGCTTACATAGAGAGTGGCTTCGACGCTGTGATAATAGAGAACTACGGGGACACCCCCTACCCTAAGAGGCCGGGGCCCCTCCAGGTAGCGGCGATGACCAGGGTGGTCTCGGAGGTCGTCAAGGCTATAGGGGGCTCCAGGGTGGGGGTCAACATGCTGAGGAATGGCGCGGCCGAGGCTGTAGCGGTCGCTGCCGCCGCGGGGGCGTCCTTCGTCAGGGTAAACAGCCTCTGTGAGACGAGGCTCACGCCGGAGGGGGTTATAGAGCCTGAGGCGTCTAGGGTCGCCTGGGCGCTGAGGAGCCTGGGCGCCCTGGACGAAGGCGGCCCAGCCATACTGGCAGATGTCGACGTCAAGCATAGCAGCCCCCTGGCAAGGTACTCTCTCCGCGACGCGGTGAGGGACTGCATAGAGAGGTCGGGCACGCCCATAGCGGGGATAATAGTGACTGGGAGGGCCACGGGTGAAGAAGCTACCCCCGTCGACGTCGAGGAGGCGGCGAGCGTCGCGAAGCCCCATGGCGTGGCGGTGATAGTTGGCAGCGGAGTGTCCACAGCCAATCTGTCGAGGTACTGGCACGCGGCCGACGCGTTCATAGTAGGCTCCAGCGTCAAGGTGGGGGGCGCGGCGTGGAACCCCGTGGACAGGTCTAAGGCCAGGGCTCTAGCCGCACTTGCAGCCCAGTATAGGAGGTTCAGCGAGGAGTGCGCTGGCGAGGGATGAAGAGTAGCACCCGGCCCGAGGCCCCCCGGGCCTGTGACGACCCTAGTCCAGGCTGACCGCTCCACAGTCTAAACCCTGATCACCGGTACCTCGCCGAACCTCTCCAGGTAGACCTTATCGCCTGGCTCGACGTCCTCGAGCGGGATTAACCTCACCCCCACCACCTTCCCCTTAACCCTCGAGTAGGCCTCGGCTTCGAGCAGCAGGCCTGCCACGGCGTCCCTCGAGGCGGGGATCACCGCCATGTCGAGGCCTGCGAGGCACACGCCGGACAGCCTGAGCAGGTCTCTAGCGCGGGTCTCACCCTCGGCGGCCCTAAGCTTCAGCTTAGAGTCCTCCGCCACGGGGAGCTGGACCTCGTTGAACCCCGTGACCCTGCCGGGCCCGAGCTTGGAGGCCGCCCTCTCCACAGCCCTGTTCACGGCCCATAGGCCCCACGCGAACCCGGGCTCCGGCAGCCTCACGCCTGCCACCTCCTCTACGAGGCCCAGCACGGTCTCCTCCATCCACGGCGATACGCTCATGTCGACTGCAACGCCCTCGGCGCCCAGCAGGGAAGCCACTATCCTGCCGGCCTCCAGGGCCATCCTCCCGGCATTCACCGCGGCCTCCTCGATGCCCTCCAGGCCTCCCCTCCTGTAGGCGTCCCTCAGGTAGTTCGGGTATAGCAGTGCGACGGTTACCATCCTCTCGCCGGGCCTGGACGAGCTGAGAGGGTAGTAGGGGGTTAGGAGGGGCTCCCCCAGGGGGTTGAAGGCCAGGTATACCGGGTAGTCGGGGGACTCCGAGGCGGCCCTATGGAAGGCTTCGGAGGCGAGCCTAGCCTCCTCCCAGCCTCCTCCCCCGTAGAGTATCGACGCGAAGAACCCCCTAGACGCGACGCCCACCAGGGAGTCGACGTCGCCGGGCCCCCTCAGCCTGTACCCGCCCAGGTTGACAAAGACCCCGTCCAGGTCCAGCCCTTCAAGCTCCCTGGCAGCCTCGAGGGCGCCACGGGCGCCGCCCTCAGCGGGGGCGAAGGTTATTCTGACGCTCTCAACCTGAACCCCCAGCTCGCTTGAAACCCTATCCCTAGCCTCAAGCATCCTGAAAGCTAGGTCCTCCACGTCGGATTCTAGCGGGCTGCTACCCTCATGGAGGGTTATAGCTCTTATCTTGAAGCCCACCAATCCCGCAGCCACCTACCTCCGAGGTGGGCAGGGAAGAAGTGATAACTCTACAGGGAATACTGGGAGGATGGATTGAAGGCCGGGAGAGGCCTCCTCACACTCCCCCCGCCAGGGGGCGTCAGAGGCCCCGTGATCCTGTGAGAGGCTCGGAGGGTATAACGTGGGGGCCCGCGGGCCTTTTAAAAAGGCTAGGAGCCCATGCGGGCTAGGTCCTCCTGGTCCAGGTTGAGGAGCTTCATTATCTCCTTGTACCTGTTCCTTATCGTGACCTCGGTCACGCCCGCGACGTTCGCGATCTCCTTCTGCGTCTTCCTTATGCCGTGCCTGAGGGCGGCCAGGTACACTGCCGCGCCCGCCATGCCGTTGGGGTCCTTGCCCGCGGTCAGCCCTCTCTTCCTAGCCTCCCTTATGATGTTTATCGCCTCGTCTGCGACCTTCTCGGGGAGGCCCAGGGCGTTTATGATTGTGTAGACGAAGTCCTCGGGCCTCCTGACGGGTATCTTCAGGTTCAAGTCCCTGACTATCAGTCTGTAGCTCCTGGACACGTCGCGCTTCACCTCGGGGTCGACGCTGCCCTTCATGGCCTCTATTATCTTCTGTATAGTGTGCGGCGCGCCGTGGATCCTGCAGGCCGCGTAGAGGGCGGCCGCAGCTATGCTCTCTATGCTTCTGCCCCTAGTGAGCCCCTTGTCCAGGGCGTCCCTGTAGATCTTGCTCGCCTCGTCGACGATTATGTCGGGCAGCTCTAGCTTGGATGCGACGTCCCTTATAATGCTGATTGCCTGCTGGAGGTTCTTGTTAGTAGTGCCGCCCACGGTCCTAGCAGTCCTCTGGGGTAGCTTATACCCGTGCCTCTGAGGCTGAAGCCCCTTAATCGGCTGCTTCTCAGCGGCTAGCTCAGCCCCCACGTTCCAGTGAACGTCGCTCGGCTTCACCACGCCGCCGTAGTGGACCTTCCTCTCCCTGTCCTCCGGCGTGTAAGCCTTAGGTCCGCTCTCATCGAAAGCCTGCTCCTCTATGACCTCCCCCGTGTCCTTGCATATCAGGTTCCCGAACTCGTCCCTCTCTATATTCTTACACTCGTAAGAGCCGGTGCCACCGAGCTCGTACACCTCAAGTCACCCCCCTTAAGCGTTAACACATAAATATGGGCCCGATACCCTTAATAACTTTCCCGGGAGGTGGTTATAAGTCTTTCGCCTGGGCTAGGGGTTGCCGCCCTCCAGTCTAGCCCCCGGGGCTCCCAGGGCGGCCTCGAACGCGGAGGCCGCCTTCCTGGACGCAGCGGCTAGGACCTTGGCCGAGTCTTCAAGCCTCGTAAGCCCTATAACGGCGCCGCCCCTGCCGGCCCCCGTAAGCTTGGCCCCCAGGGCGCCCGCCGACCTCATCGCGTGCACGATCCCCTCTATCTCGGGGCTAGAGGCTCCGAGCGCCGAGAGGAGGCCGTGGGCTGCGTTCATGGCTAGGCCTAGCCTTTCAGCGTCGCCCTTCAAGAGGGCATCGAGGGCCATCTCTGCTAGGGCCGAGCCCGCCTTGTAGATTAGCTCGCCGGCCTCCCCCAACGCCCTCGCCGTCGACAGGACACTCACCACGACGTCGGAGGTCCTACGCTTAACCCCCGTATCCGCCACTATCAGGGTAGCGCCCCTCAGCTCGTAGGGGAGCCTCCTAGGCTCACCACCCCTCCTATAATATAGGAAGCCTCCCTCGATAGCTGCCGCAACGTCAACCCCGCTGGGCTTCTCATGCGCCACCTCCTCGGCCGCCATCGCTGCCTCGAAGAGCCTGCGGCCGCGTAGGGGGTCCCCGTGGAGGGCTGTATACGCCAGGGCGTAGGCTACTGCCGTTGACGCGCTCGAGCCGAGGCCCGCTGAGACGGGCACGCCGCCCTCTATGACCGCCCTGTGAGGTATCAGGTCGTAGCCGATCTCCCTGAGCCTTCTAAGGAGGGCGAGGAAGGGCTCAGCCTCCCTGGGAACAGCCCCTCCGGAGAGGGCCTCGGAGGCCCTCATCCTGAGCCTGAAGAGGCCGCTCTCGATAGCTAGGACCCCGGATGCCTCCTCCTCGACCCTAACCCTCACTCTCCTGTCTATCGCCGCCACGAGGGCGGGGCTCCCCTTCACCACGAAGTGCTCTCCCACCAGTATGACCTTCGCCGGGGCGCTCGCAACAGCCGCCCGCAAGCCTCCCCCCACTATTATAATTATTGTATTCCCATACAGGCGTGATCACCGGCTCGTCCTGCACGTAGGTCCTGCCCAGCCTCAGCGCTATCTCAGCCTTCGAGAGCTCGTAGCCAAGGTAGGCCGCGTGCTCCGCGTCAAGCCCAACTCTCCTCACGAGGGCCCTAGCTATGCTTGTCGGGTGCCTCCCCTCCACGGCTACGTAGCCGCCGCGGTAGTAGTGATACACTGCTACTATAACGCCCCTCTCATGGTCAACATGTATCGTTATATAGCCCCTCTTATCAATGACGGGCTCCACGTAGCCCACCCTCTCGGCCTCGAACCTGGGGGGCTTGGGGGGCGGGTGGGGCTGCTTGACCACTAGCAGCCTAGTGTAGAGGTCCCTGGTCCTCCTGAGGGTCCACGCTGTGGCGGCCATGTCCACGGCCTCCCTGGCCTCAGCCGTGCCCCTATAGGACTTGTAGCTGTCCTCCACGACGTAGTAGATGGAGGCCCTGGCCTCGGCAGCCGCCAGGGCTAGCAGGGCGTGGACGCCGTGGGTGTCGGCTTCTACCTCCTCGACTACGTTGGCAGCAGTGAACTGGACGGGGGACCGTGACCTTAAGGCCACCTCCCGGAGCCTAGCCAGGCTCTCCGCGAAGCCGAAGGGGGGCGCCTGCACGGAGGGGTCAAGCACGATCCTCTCGACACCCATCACCCTCAGCCTCTCCTCAGCGTCGAGCAGTTCCCGCGCCGACGTGGAGCCCACTATAACGACGTGGTCCCTGCCGACCTCGCCAGCTGTTTCCTCCGCGGAACCCGCGGAGACTATGATGCCGTCGGCGCCGGCGCCTAGGGCTGCTCTAGCGTGAGCCCTGGTGGGCGCCTCAGCCACGACCGGCCTGCCGGCGCTGGCAGCCGCCTCAACCCTCGCCTCGAGGTCCGAGGGGTCCTCGTCTATGCCGCAGCCGACAGCTATTACATCGGCCCCGTCGCCCGTCAGCCGCGCTGCCAGCATCTCGGCCCTGGAGGGGTCTGTATAGGGGGGTACCTCTGAGACTAAGACCATGGGCGGCCCCCGGCTCGGAATGGGGACGCCCCCGATCTTGAAGGCCTCCTCCCAGCCCGTGGAGGGGGGCCTGAGCCTTGGTATGACGCGCTCTGCGGGCTCAACCCTGCTCAGAGAGCCGCCCGACTTGAGGTGGGCTAGCACAGCGGGCAGGTAGACGGGGCTCCTGGTAGCCTTGTACACAGGCCTCCCGACTACCGCCTCTATCTCGCCCGCATCGCCCTCGACAGAGCCCGGTATCAGGACCACGTCGGCGGACCTGAGGGTCTCCAGGAGGTCTCTCCTCCTCTCGAGTATCCTTGCTATAGTCCTGGCCCTGAGCATGCCTATAGCGTGGACCGGTAGCGCGACGACTATTACCCCGCTCTCGCCTCTCACCAGCTCCTCTATCATGCCCCTTGCGGTGTGGCTCGTCAGCACCGCTATCCTCAATCCAGGAGCCCCTCTAGCCTAAGAGTATCCAGTACCTTAGAGGCGCTACTAGTCCCTATCCTCGAGGCGCCGGCCCCCACGGCTAGGAGGGCGTCGAGGCCGGTCCTTACGCCCCCGCTAGCCTTAACAGCTAGCCCTAGGGGCTCGGCGAGCCTGTAGAGCCTGTACACAGTGTAGGGGTCGCCGCCCTTGGTGTAGACGCCGGTGCTGGTCTTCACCATGAACGCTCCTCCCCTGGCAGAGGCCTCTACGAGGCTCCTCAGGACCTCGCTGCTCCAGAGGGGAGCCTCCACGATGACCTTCACCTTGACCCCGTAGCCCTTGACAGCCTCCACGACCTCTCTGACCTCCCTCTCAACGTAGCTCGGCCCTCTCCACAGGGCCGGGACAAGGTCTATCTCGGCGGCTCCGGCCTCGGCGGCGTGGCGGGCCTCGTCAACCTTAAGCCTGAGGGGGTGGGAGCCGAGCGGGAAGCCCACCACGCTGCAGAGCCTGACCCTCAGCCTCTCGGCGACCTTGGATACGGCCTCGACGTGGAGCGGGGTTGAGACGACGCAGGCATACCCCCTCTCAGAGGCCTCCCTTACCAGGGCCTCCACCCTGTCGGCCCCAGCATCCGGGGCTAGGATAGTCGCGTCTATCATGCGTGCTAGGTCCTCGGCGCTCCTAACCGACCTTAAAGCCCTCTCCAGCAGCGCCGCGGCATCCACCCTGGACACCCTGCCCAGTTCCCCCGGACGTCTTAGACCGCCTGCCGGCCCTCATATCTATGAGCTGGGCGCGGGCCTCTAATGAAAATATTAGTAGCCGCCGGCCGCCGAGGTGAGGGTTGGCGGCGGAAGCGGTGTATAAGGCATGGGAGGAGATATGCTGAGATCCGTGGCCTCCAGCCTGAGGCAGGAGTTGCTCAAGATAGGAGGCCTGCTAGAGAGGTACATACATGACCCCCTGGTCGAGGTGAACTCGAGCAACATAGAGGAGATTATAAAGAAGTATAGGGTGGTGGTGCTTTTCTTCACTGCGGAGTGGTGCGGCCCCTGTATAACAATGCAGAATGCGCTTAGGGACATAGCTAGCAGGGTTCTAAGGGACGACGTGGTCTTCGGGAAGGTCGACGTGGATAGGTCCTACTCGATAGCGGAGAGGTACAACATACAGCATATACCGGCGGTGCTAGTCATAGTCAAGGGGTCTATAGACGACGTTATAGTCGGGAGCGCCACCAGGGAGCGCCTGGAGGAGAGGCTCAGAAAGTATTTGTCTTAGCCCTTCGCCCGCGCTCCTAGACTAGTATCCCTCTCTAAAAGCCCCCCTCTAACCCCCCTCCTGGGGGTGTCGCTGCTGATTGGAGGGGTAAGGCCTAGGCTGGGGAGGCTGTGGTCCTCTCTGCCCCCGCCCCTCAGAGCTGTTATCCTCCTAGCGGCCGCGCTAGCCTCGGTAGAGGCGTATAGGCTGGTAGAGGAGGCTAACGGTGACTTCAAGGTCGCGGGGCTCGAGATCCACATTGAGGTTGAGGTAGCGCTCCTCGGGGTGGTAGCCCTTCTCATAATACTCTCCTCGCCGATAGCGGCGATACTAGGCATAACACCCGCTATAGTCGAGCTCGTCCTGGGAGCGTACCTAGCCTATAGGGGTGCTGAGGTCACAGAGGCGCTCAAGATAATAAGCGGTATAGGTGCCAACATGCTGCTCTTCCTTGCTGGCACCGAGATAGACATAGGGTTCCTCAAGAACTTTATGGGAAGGGCTATCACCATAGCACTGCTGAGCCTCGTCCCCGTGATACCTTTCGCAGCCCTGCTATCACGGGGGGTGCCACTGGAGGGTGCCCTGCTCATCTTCGCGGGCCTCTCAGCAACCAGCGTAGCCCTAACGTATACTATATTCGACGCCTTCAGGGTTGTGAGGGCTAGCGCGGCCCAGCTGGTCCTCGCCGCCGCCATGGTCCTGGACGTGATGGGCATGATGATGATAAACTTCGCTACGGCCGCGGTAAACCCCCTCCTACTCCTATACGGTCTAGTGATACTCTTAGCCTTCGCCCTCCAGCCTATACTCCCCAGAGTGAGCGGAGGCCCCTTCGAGATGGAGATACGGCTCGTAGCCATGGCCCTGATAGTGCTGGGTGTTCTCAGCGAGGTCGTGGGTGTCCACAGTGTCCTGACTAGCTTCATACTGGGGCTGGTGGTCTCGGAGACCGTGAAGAACAGGAGGGTGCTCAGGGAGAAGATCGAGGGGCTTGCCACGGGCTTCTTCACACCATTCTTCTTCATAGTGTCGGGTATGAGTATAGAGACGGGCGTAGACCCTATACTCATAGCGGAGGCTATGGTAGTGGGCGTGCTGCTAGCGGCTTCAAAGCTGGGCCTGGTGTACATCTACGCTAGGAGGGTGCTGGGGGCGGGCAAGCAGATGGCTCTGGTGGCTGCCAGCGGCTCAGCGCCCCTCCTCACAGTGACCATCATCGGGGCGGGGGTCGGCTACAGCCTGGGCTTCCTGGACGGGGAGCAGTACTCAAGGCTGATATGGATAGTGATAGCGAGTAGCATAACGGCGCTGCTGGCCGCGAAGGCCTCGTACAGGCTAGGATAGCCCTAGCTCCTCGAGCTGCCTCAGAACGTAGTCCCTGATCTCCTCGACGCCCGGAAGATCTTTGACCAGTACCCCGTCCTCCATGTAGACCTCTAGCATCGGCCTGGCCCTGCCGCCGCCGCTGCACTCGGGCGGCTCAGAGCCCTCCAGGGGGGCCAGGTAGTCCTCGGAGAGGCTGCACCTGTACAGCTGCTTGGCCCCCGGCATCTTGCCCCTCTTGGACACGGGCTCCCAGCCCCCACCCCTGTCTATCTCGACTATGTCCATGCTGAGGTCTATGCTGGGCGCCGAGGCTATGCTGGTCCCCACGCCGAAGCCGTCCGCAACGTCCCTAAGCTCCCTCACCTGCTCCTCGTCTATCCCCCCGCTGACAAAGATCTTCACGTGCCTGTACCCCTCCAGGTCCAGGGCCCACCTGACCTCCTCGACTATGTCCCTCATCCTGCCCCTCCTGCTGCCCGGGGTGTCCAGCCTGACCCCCGCCAGCCTCTTGCCCAGGGCCCTGGCGGCCATCACAGCCTCGACTCTCTCGTCGTAGAAGGTGTCGACTAGCGCTATCACGGGCGTCTCGCCCTCGAACTTGTCCGCAAAGGCCTTCCAAGCCTTCACCTGGTCCCCGAAGACTATTATCAGGGCGTGGGGCATCGTCCCCCTAGGCTTGAGGCCCAGGTACTTCTCACTCAGCACCCCGCTGACCCCATCCAGGCCCCCTATGTAGGCTGCCCTGTCAGCAGCCGGCTGGACTGCGGGGTGGAGGGCCCTCAGCCCGAAGAAGAGCAGCAGCTTCTCCTTGCCGGCTGCGAGCCTTATCCTAGCCGCCTTAGTCGCGATGCTGGTAGAGAACCGGAGAACCCCCAGGACTGCGGTCTCGTAGACCGCTATGTCGCTGTACCTCCCCTCGATTATCATCACCGGCTGCTTCCTCCTAAACAACGTGCCCTCGGGGAGGCTGTACACCTTAACTGGCTTCCCCTGGAGGATCGCGAGGGCCTCCTCAAGGCCTGCGTAGACCGCCCACTCGTAGCCCTTCGGCATGCTATAGGCGTGCACCTCCATCCTAACCCTGAC
>JALUAM010000045.1 GCA_027051095.1 Acidilobaceae archaeon
CCCCCCGACACTATGTAGTTCGATGTAGTTGGGTCCCCGTGGACTATGCCCGCCGAGTGTAGCCTTCCAAGATGCTCTCCCGCCTCAACGAAGTAGTCTAGCCATCCCTCGCGGCCTACATAATCCTTTAGCAGAGTCCCCTCAACGTATTCCATTATAATCAGGCCTGCACTAGGCAGAACCAGGTAGAGTAGGGGCGCCCTAACCCCTGACTTCCTCGCGGCACTGAGAGCCTTAGCCTCTCTCTTAGTTCTAGCCTTTACCAGCCTCTCGGCTAGGGCTGGATGCATGTAGGGCTTCTTCACTCTGATCTTGAAGACGGCCTTGAGGCCTAGGAACTCGCCGACCCTGATCTCCGACTCGGCCCCCCTCTTGATGAGCCTCTGCCTCCTAGCCCACTCTACTACCTTCCCGGCATCCATGGATACCACGGTAGGTCCACCTCGTCTATTCTCCACCTCTGCCTTATGAACGCCCTCCTCGGGTCTATCGTGACTCCAGCCTTGTAGGCCGCAAGCCCCGTAATAGCTATCATGACTCCATTATCGCCCGAGTACTTAACGTCCACGGGTTTATATATGGCCCCGTGGAGCCTAGCCATGCTGTCCATCTTCTCGTTGAGAACCTTATTAGCGGCTACTCCTCCGGTAAGGGTTACAGCCTTCTTGCCGGTATGTGCCAGGCACCTCTCAGTGACCTCGACTACCATAGAGAACGCTATTTCCCTCAACGTGTAGCAGAGGTCGCTCAGCTTATACCCCTTCCTGTAGAGTTTGAGCACCGCCGTGAGCAGGCCCGAGAACGATACATCCTGGCCCTTAACAACGTATGGCAGAGCTTCCTCCAGGAAGCTGCCCCCCTCCGCGCATATGTCGACGGCATGCATCCCCTTTACCACGTAGGGAGGCGCTATACCCACCTCCCTGGCGAAGGTGTCTAGCAGGTTCCCCAGAGCTATATCCTCGGTCTCGCCGAAGACCCTATACCTGCCTCCCTGGAAAGAGACTACTGTAGTGTTGCCGCCCGCAACGTATAGCGCCACGGGGTCTTCCAGGCCTGTCGTGAACCTGGCAACCTCTATGTGAGCTACGGCGTGGTTAACGGGCACCAAGGGCTTCCTGAAGTGGAGGGCTAGCGCCCTCGCCACCGTGGCGCCGACCCTTAGAGCCGGGCCCATGCCGGGGCCCAGCGCGACAGCTATGGCGTCAACGTCTCCCATTCTAAGCCCCGCCTGGGATAAAGCCTCTCCTACAACCTCCCCCGCCACCCTGGAGAAGAAGTGGGCTACCTCCCGAGGCAGTATACCGCCCTTCTCGGGCACGTATTGCCTCCTAGCATCAGCTAATATGTATGGCGGCTCGTCGGATACTATGCCTACGCCGAACGTGTGCGCCGTAGACTCTATGCCGAGGACTATAGTCAAAGCGTATCTCCCATGGCCCCAGAGCGTTTAGCCTATGAATTCGGTGTAGCCACACTTACCGCAGTGCCATCTCTCCCTGCCCACCTTATGATGAGCCATTATGCTCCCACAGCGAGGGCACCTCTTGTTCTTCAACCTTATAGTCCACTTCTCATAGTCATACTCGTAGAGCTTGTGCACGTATATCTTAAGCTTCTTCTTCTCCTTAGCCAAGGCTCACACCACCTACCCTTCTCCCGAGAACGGATCAACGCCTCCGTTACGCTCTATAATGTGCTTCGGCTCGAACTGCAGCGCTCTTTCAACGGTATCATACACGTGAACCCTGACCCTGCTCCTCCCTATGCCGTACTCCGTCTTGATCTCCCTCACATAGACCCTTTTAATGTCAACCCCCAGCTTCTGGGAAATAGCCTGCCTCACCATGATCCTCATGGGAGTAGGCTTTAGCTCGTGGTGCAAGATCATCACTATTTCTCTCCTCTTGATAAGCGGGTTGTACCAGTCCTTTAGGACCTCGGCCCACCCAATCTCGCCTAGGTCTAGCCTAGCTGCCTGCTGCCCCTCACTAGACGCCACCATACCCCGCCCTCCGAGATGGTGGAGCCCGCTCGAGCTTTAAATAGCCTGGAGCCCGGGGGCTCCTACTCTCTGAGCAGCGGAGGCCTCTTCGACGCGGCCTTAACCCTAGCTTCGTCTATTATTGAATCAATTTTCTCCAGGAAGTCGGGCGGCAGCTTCTTGAAGAGCGGCTCAACCTCTCCAATCCTCAATCCTGGTTCTGGGGGCTTCTCGATCCACTCGTCCCATACGGCCTCGTGGACGCTACCCTCCATGCCAAGCATCCTCCAGAGCCTATCAGCAGCGTCCGGCGTAAACGGAGCTAGCAGGTGAGACAGCGTTTTAACAGCCCATAGCGCCGCGTAGAGGGCAGACTCGCCCGCCTTCCTATCCTCCAATAAGAGCTTCCAGGGCTGCCTCTCGTTCAGGAACCTATTACCTGCCCTTGCGACTTCCAGCACATGGTCCGTCGCAGCCTTAATCCTGATCTTGTCCAGCTCCTCCGCAGCCTTCCAAGCCTCCCTAATAACCCTCTCAATGAACTCCCTGTCCCTCTCATGGAGGTCGCCTACTTCCGGCACGACTCCGCCCAGCCTAGACCTGACTAGGCTGAGCACCCTATGGACAAAGTTCCCTATATCATCGTTAAGTTCGCTGTTAACAATCCTATAGAATTCCTTCCAAGTGAAGTTCGTGTCCCTAGCCTCAGGCCTCATCCTAGCCAGAACCCAGCGCCAATAGTCGGCCGGCGCTATCTCCAGCGCCTCGTCTATCCAGACGCCGATCCGCCTGCTCTTACTGAACTGTTGTCCCTCGTACATCAGGTACTCGGTAGCGCTTATTCTCCAGGGTAGAACGTAGGGGTCTCCCGAGGCTATCAGCATCGCTGGAAATATTATGGCATGGAAGGGTATGTTATCCTTGCCTATGAAGTATAGCGTCCTGACCTCGCTACTCCACCACCACTCCTTCCACTTCTCCGCGTCTCCTTCACTCTTGATGAAGTACTCCTTGGTCGCACTCACATAGCCCAGTAGCGCGTCGAACCACACGTAAATGGTCTTCCCTTCGGCTCCCTCGAAGGGCGCTGGGACGCCCCATGGCGTGTCCCTGGTTATGCTCCTGGGCTTCAGCCCCTGGCCCACCCAGTTTATGCTGAACTTTTTGACATTGTCTGGCAGCTCTTTATGCTCTCTAAGCCACTTCAAGACCCTATCCTGCACCTTCCTAAGATCTATGAACCAGTGAGTCGTCTTCCTATACACGGGCTTAGAGCCGCACAGGGCACACCTAGGGTTCTTAAGCTCCGTTGGGTGTAGCAGCCTGCCACAGTTATCGCACTGGTCGCCGCGGGCCCTCTCAAAGCCACAGTAGGGGCAGGTCCCCTCGACGAACCTGTCGGGCAGGAACGTTCTATCCCTCTCACAGTATGGTAGGACCTCCTCCTGCTTGAATATGTACCCGTTTCTTTCGAGCCTCTTCATAAATTCTATTACGAAGTCCTTGTGCACCGGGCTCTCTGTCCTCGTGTAATTAGAGAACGTTATCCTGTACTCCTTCCAGAGCTTTAAGTTGTATTCGTGGACCTGGTCTGTGAGCTGCTTGGGATGCACACCCTTCTTGCGGGCCTCCAGTTCTATTGGCGTGCCATGCTCGTCGCTACCGCTGACAAATATGACCTCGTGACCCCTGAGCCTTAAATAGCGCGCATATATGTCAGCGCTTAATATAGAACCTATCAGTGTACCCAGGTGTGGCACATGGTTTACGTAGGGCCAGGCAGCGGTGACGATGTATCTTGCCATTAACCGCCCCTTGATAAGCTTCCGGTGCCCTGGGGAGATTTAACCTCTCCCCGCTTCTCGGGCTTCGGCTCCTCTACATAGATAGCCTTAACCACGCCCTCGCGGCCGTTGCACTCGCTCACCCGGGCACCCACGTAGTCGCCCTCCCTGAAGTCTCGCTTCAAGTCCGAGCCTCCACAATCTATCACAGTTACATACCTCTTCTTAGAAGCGACCTTCTGTTCCAGGGCCCTCAGATCTCTAGCCTGCTTGATGGCTAATGCCAGAGTAGCAGCTACTATAGCAGCTAGGAGCAGAACCTGTAAAGCCTCGCTCGAGCCTAATGGGTCTAGCGCCATCACTGGCCCACCCCAATAGTGTTACCCACGCCTATTACCACTACAACATCTCCAGGCCTCGTCTCCCGCCTTATAAGCTCCTTTACCAGGTTAACCGCTTCCATCGCGCCCTTAGCTATCTTCTCGCTCATGGCTATGATCGCCTCCTCCAGCCCCATCTTTATGATTACAGCCCTGAGAGGTATCCCGTACTTCGCGGCGATCCTCTCGAACCTAATCTTCTCAGGCCCGATGTCGCCTATGGCGGCTCCCACGCCCTCTGCAACGCTCCCGGTCTCCTCCCCCTCCAGCTTCAGGGCCGCGTCCACGGTGATTATCAGCTTTGGCTTCCTCCCCTCCCTCACCAGCCTCTCTACAAGCATCTCAGTCGCAGTGCCAGGTTTGCCCACACTACTGCCCGGCCCCTCAGCCTTAACTATGACTACCCTCCTGCCCTCCACCTCGGTCTCCGTGTACACTGTCTCATCCGCTATCTTATTCCATTTAGCATTAGGGCCCGCGAGAGTGTAAGCAACTAGGGGGCCCGCCGAGTCTCCTATGGGAACGCCCTTTAAGAAGTCGTTGAGAGCCCTTCTATAGGCATCCGCGATCTTCATGAGCTGAGGCATTATTAGTTGTAATTGCATTATAAGAATCCAATTCCTCCCCTTCTCGCCCTGTATTAGGAGGTGCCTCACCAATTTATATATAAAGTTTAGAGCCGACGCAATCTCAGCCGCAGTCTCTATTTTACTCCTCTCAACAGGATCCGCGTTAGGCATCGCCCTCTCGAACTCGCTTCTCAGTCTCCTCTCCCTCACGTTGATAAGATGCTCAAGCCTCTTTATTATGTCTATAGGCTCTATGTCCACGGGCATCACCACGAAGAACTCCATGACCCTGTTTAACAGTTTCTCAGGCTCCCTAGCCCCTTGAGACGCCATCCTCTGAAGCGTCTTCCTCTTAGCCTCGTTGACCATGCCCTCGAGAATCGTTAGCTTCGACTTAATATCTCTACTCCACATATATATCTGTAGCCGCTGGTTAGCACCAGCGAATATCGCTATGAAGAAGAGCAGTAGTAGCAGCTGGCTGACAGCCGAGATCCACTCTGGCAGCGAGGCGGAATGCTGCGGCATATCGACGCCCGCCTAAAAATAAAAAGTGGGGGGTCCCGGCTTAAAACAAGTGATAAAATTCAATATACCCTTTTAGAGGTCTTCTAGCATAAAGCGTTCCAGGGATTCTCTAACTTGGGTTAAATCCTCCTGTATACTTAATTTAAGGTTAAAGGGCGCTACATCGTGAGGGGTGAAGAGCCTCCCCGGCAACTAGTGGAGGCCGGCAGGATAGCTGCCATGGCTAGGGACTACGGCGAGCGCCTTGTTAAGCCCGGTGAAAGTTGCAGGAGAATATGCGAAGAAATCGAGAACTATATCAGGAGTATGGGTGCGCAGCCTGCGTTCCCCTGCAATATATCAATAAACGAGGTGGCAGCACATTATACCCCCGGCCTAAGGGACGACTGCGTTATACCTGAGAGCGGGGTAGTGAAGATTGACGTGGGAGCCGCTGTAGAAGGCTACATAGCAGACACCGCGGTCAGCGTAGCCCTAGACGACAAGCATAGACCGCTCGTCGAAGCCGCCTTCGAGGCCCTTCAGGCCGTTATGCGCGTGATTAAGCCCGGCATGAGACTATACGATATAGGTAAAACTATAGAATTAATAATAAAAAAGATGGGCTTCAAGCCCGTGAGAAACCTATCGGGCCACTCTATAGATAGATACACGATTCATGCCGGGCTGACTATACCCAACTATGCCGATAGAGCCGCATGGCTTAGAAGACTCTCGCCAGGATTAACCGTCGCTATAGAGCCGTTTGTTACTAACGGGAGAGGCCTCGTAGTCGAGCAGAGAATAGTCAATATATATGCCTATAGGGGCAAGAACCCTAGAACCCCCCTAACATCGATAGAAGAAAAGATTCTTTCAACTGTTAAGGAAAGATTCAAGACCCTGCCATTCACGCCTAGATGGCTTGTAGACGTTGCCGACGCAGATACGCTGGAGTCGTCTATAGCGTCTCTCGCAGCGAAGGGGGCACTGCACGCTTATCCTGTGCTCGTTGAGGCGGGTAGAGGCATAGTAGCTCAGGCCGAGCACACCTTCTATGTCGCTAGGGATAGGGTCTACGTGGTGACTTCAAGAGAGCAGTAAGCGCCCAGTCTAGGTTATAGCCGCGCGCCGCGACCCAGGATAAAAATAGCTGTGGAGCGGGGGGCCTGCCTTGGCGAAGCTAACTTACTATGGGCATGCCGCGTTCGAGCTTGTCATAGACGGCAGGAAGGTCCTAATAGACCCCTGGCTAACCAACCCTAAGAGCCCTGTTAAGCCCTCCGATGTTAAAGATGTCGACCTGATATTAATAACGCACAGCCACTTCGACCACGTGGGTGACACCGTTGAAATAGCGGCTAACAATGATAAGGCGAGGATAGTCGCTGTGTACGAGGTTGCAGACCAGGTTGCAGGCGATCTCGCCCAAAGGCTAGGCACCAGCAAGGACGAACTCTTCAATAAGGGCAGGGTTATAGGCGCTAACATCGGCGGGCCCGTGATACTAGAGGACCTAGGCCTTAAAGTCGCATTTACACCTGCTACTCACAGCGGCATTGGCGTCGCCGCCGGGGTCGTAGTCATAGGCAAGGAGGGTAGGGTCTACCACGCGGGCGACACAGGGGTCACAATGGATATGAGGCTCGTAGGCGAGATCTACAAGCCCCACATAGCTCTCCTACCCATCGGAGGCCACTTCACGATGGACCCCGTGGAGGCCGCCAAGGCTGTAGAGTTAATCAGGCCCCTGGTAGCAATACCCATGCACTACGGCACCTTCCCCGTCCTCTACGGCAAGCCTGAGGAGTTCAAGAAGAAGGTTGAGGATAAGTGCCTGCCCACGAAGGTAGTCATACTCAACCCTGGAGAGAGCTACGAGTTCGATTATAGCAAGTAGCCCGTCTAAATTCGAGCCCTACATTTAAATGAGGTTTTTAGTCCACGAGCTAATTATCTGCTTGGGTGCCTGCCTAGTTATGCCCGAGTCCAAGGTGAGGCTCGCAGTTATAGACTATGAGACATGCAAGCCGAGGAAGTGCAACTACGAGTGCATATCGGTGTGCCCTATAAACAAGAGCGGCACGGCAGTCGCGATAGAGGCTAACGTGCAGGCGAGATCCAAGCCCGTAATCTACGAGGACACCTGCATAGGCTGCGGCCTCTGCGTCAAGGCATGCCCCTTCGACGCAATATTCATCATCAACCTGCCCTCAGAGTTAGAGGAAGACGCCGTCCACAGGTACGGTGTCAACGGATTCAAGCTCTACAGGCTCCCTGTGCCGAAGGACGGCATGATAGTTGGGTTATTGGGCAAAAACGGGACGGGTAAGACAACAGCTATACGCATACTCGCGGGGGAGATCAAGCCTAACCTGGGAAGGGTTGAAGGGGAGCCGCCCGACTGGGACGAGATTATAAGGAGGTTTAGGGGGAGCGAGCTACAGCCCTACTTCAAGAAACTCGTTGACGGCAAGTTGAGGGTCGCCCATAAACCTCAGTACGTTGAAGTCGTGCCCCGTAGAGTCAAAGGAAGCGTCAGAGAGCTCCTTAAGAGGGCTGATGAGACAGGAGAGGCTTTCGAGCTAGCTGCAGAGGTCGGCCTAGACAAGGTTCTGGATAGGGATGTTAGGCATCTCAGCGGCGGCGAGCTGCAAAAGCTACTTATAGTCGCAGTGCTTAGCAAAGATGCTAACGTGCTAGTGTTCGACGAGCCCAGCAGTTATCTCGACGTGAGGGAGAGGATACGAGTGTCCAGGCTTATAGCGAGGAAAGCCAAGCCAGGCCGCTACATAATAGTTGTAGAGCACGACCTTGCAGTACTCGACTACCTAAGCGACATAATTCACATACTCTATGGCGAGCCCGGAGCCTATGGAGTTGTTTCGAAGCCCTATAGTAGCAAGGAGGCGATAAACATATACCTTCAGGGCTATCTGCCCGCCGAGAACATCAGGCTCAGGAAGGAACCCATCAAGTTTAGGAAAGGCGAGGAGGGAGCGCAGGCAGCTGAAGCAGGTATTAGAAAGCTTGTGGGATGGACTAGGCTTGAGGTGAAGCTGAACGGGTTCACGCTAGAAGCCGAGGAGGGCGAGATAAGAGCGGGGGAGATCATAGGGGTAGCCGGCCCCAATGGCATAGGTAAGACAACCTTCGTGAAGGTCCTAGCCGGGGCTCTCAAGCCCAAGTCAGGCACTGTCTACCCCTACGGCGAGGTGAGGATAAGCTATAAGCCGCAATATATAAGCCCCGAGAGTCTACCCCCCGTCACAGTCTATGAAGCCCTGAGAAAGGTAAACCCTGAAAGCGTGGCACCCGGTTCATGGCTCTACCTAGAACTGGTTAAGAAGCTGGGCCTCGACAAGCTGATGGATAGGAGAATGGACACACTCAGCGGGGGCGAGCTTCAGAAGGTAGCCATAGCCGCTGCCTTAAGCAAGGAGGCAGACCTTTATCTCCTCGATGAGCCCAGCGCTTACCTAGACGTGGAGGAGAGGGTAAACGTTGCAAGGGTGATTAGAAGGCTTACCGAGGTGAGGAAGGCCTCAGCCCTCGTGGTAGAGCACGACCTAATGCTTCTAGACTACGTGAGTGATAAAGTGATGCTAGTTCTCGGCGAGCCGGGCGTAAGAGGCCATGTACTAACTCCACAGCCGTCTAAGAGGGGCATGAACAGACTACTGGAAGAGCTAGGTATAACTGTGCGGAAGGACGAGGAGACCGGAAGGCCCAGGATCAACAAGGAGGGCAGCTACCTTGACAGGATGCAGAAGGCTAGGAGGCAGTACTACGCTGTCTAGGGTTTAAGCCGTCTCCTAAGGCTCTAAGAGCATCTTGCCCCTACCCGAAAGAGGGTAGACCTCCACCCTGCGCTTCGACAAGGATACTCCCAGCAAGGCATCTATTCTAGCCTTCGAGCCCACCCTCTTCGAAGCGAGCTTAGCGTAGCTGAGAAGCGCGCCCTCCAGCACCGCCTCGCCCCCCATCTTATACACCTCAGGGGGCACCGGAATCCTTATATAGGAGGGCGCGGCGACAGCGAATATATCAGCGTGGCTCGAGTACCTGGAGGCCTTAGCTAGCGCCTTCCCCGCCAGATACTCCTCCGCTCTATCTATGCTAGACGGGGCCACGAAGCCCGTCTCAACCTCCACTATAATCGAAGCCCAGGGGCTCTCCCCATACACATCAGCTACCAGCCCGCCACCGAGGGGCTCCTCAACGTAGACATCAAACCCCAGGGAGTCCAGCCACTCAGCGACTCTCACCTGAACCAGCCTGTGGAGTCTAGACGACGCCTCGAAGCGAGCTCTATCGCCTATCCTCCACACCAGGGTTGCCCTTCTCGTTGAGGACAGACTAATCCTCTTATCTCGACGCCACCGTTATACTAGAGTGTTAACCGTGGACCCCCGCCTTCGCCGTCATACCGCCAAGAGGCTCCAGTATTACCCGTTGCCGAGAGGCTCAGCAGGGTAAGGGTTGAATCCCGCGCAGGCCCGAAACTATGAGTTAAGAAGGAGGGGAACGCGGGGCATGAGCCAGGAGAAGAAAATGACCACGATTAGCGTGATAAAGGCTGACATAGGAAGCCTGGCCGGGCACCATAGAGTCCACCCCGACACGATACTAGCGGCGAGCCGAGTCCTCGCGGAGGCTAAGAAAAAAGGTGTAATAACAGACTTCTACGTCACCAACGCGGGCGACGACCTACAACTTATAATGACTCACTTCAAAGGCGTAGATAACCCCGAGATACATGAGCTGGCATGGAACGCTTTCCAGGAGGCAACAAAGGTTTCAAAGGAGCTGGGCCTCTATGCCGCAGGCCAGGACCTGCTGAGCGACGCGTTTAGCGGCAATGTTAGAGGCCTAGGGCCTGGAGTAGCCGAAATGGAATTCGTAGAGAGGCCCTCTGAGCCCGTGGTAGTCTTCATGGCAGACAAGACTGAACCGGGTGCCTTTAACCTGCCGCTCTTTAGGATCTTCGCAGACCCGTTCAACACCGCCGGGCTAGTAATAGACCCTAGGCTCCATGACGGCTTCATCTTCGAGGTCCTAGACGTTTATGAGGGTAAAGCCGTGGAGCTAAAGACCCCCGAAGAGATGTACGACCTATTAGCCCTAATAGGAACCCCTAGCAGGTATGTAATCAAGAGGGTCTACAGGAAGAAGGACCGCGAAATAGCAGCTGTTGTTAGCAGCGAGAGGCTAAGCTTGATAGCCGGGAGATACGTCGGCAAGGACGATCCCGTCATGATAGTAAGGGCTCAGAGCGGGTTCCCCGCCGTGGGTGAGATCCTCGAGGCGTTCAGCTTCCCCCACCTAGTGGCGGGCTGGATGAGAGGCAGCCATCACGGGCCCCTCATGCCAGTGGGTCTCAGGGACTCAAAAGTAACTAGGTTCGATGGGCCCCCCAGAGTCATAGCTCTCGGCTTCCAGATCAAGAATGGCAGGCTGATAGGCCCGGCAGACCTATTCGACGACCCCGCATTCGACGAGACCAGGAGACTAGCACAAATCATAACTGACTACATAAGGAGGCACGGTCCCTTTATGCCCCACAGACTGGGCCCTGAGGAGATGGAGTACACCACGCTACCCGAGGTCCTCAAGAAGTTAAAGGACAGGTTCAAGCCTGTGGAGCTCGGGTATAAGCCCGCGGTTAAAAAGGAAGAGAAAGACGTAGACTAGCCCTGCCCCCACGTTTTGGATCCCCCTCTCCCTTAGCCTCTCTTTAGGACCTTCATTAAAGCCTCATAGTATAGTGCCACTACGGACAACGCAATTAATATGAGGCCCGGCTCTATCAGGGCTTTCACCCATAGATTATCGTAAGGGTTAAGCGTGTACTCACCGGGACTGGATGCCGCGAAATATAGTATGTACCCGGCGCCGGATAGTAGCAACCCCGCCATTGAACCCCATATTATTACTAGTGATAGCCTGCCCCTAACTAGTAACGCTGCAGCTGCTATCAATGCTACGCCCCACACGGCCACGAGATAGTGCCAGTGCCCTATGTTGAATGCCAGCTCCGCCCAGTCCCATTGAGGGCTGCGGAACTCTGGGTCGAAGAATATTGTGGGCTTCCTGAGGCTCATGGCAATTACAGCGCCGGGAGCTGCAACGAAGAGCCATATGAAAGCATTGCCTAACCTCGAAGCCCAGACTAGCGACCATCTAAGCGGGTCCGACCTCGGAGCCACTGCTATCATTGAGAGCAGCATAGTCGACGATATCAGGGCTAGAGCCGCGGGAGTTATCACCAGGTGCGCTCTACCCCCTAGGAACCACACCGAGTAGCTCGCCAGCGACATTATGACCGTCGAGGGCGCTATCACCCATTGCAGGATCCTCGCCAGGCGCCCCGCCCTGAACTCCATGAGGCCTGCTAGGGCTACAAACGCTAGCGCGAGAGAGGTAGCTATCATGGCGTGTTGGTGGCCCGTCCATGCCCTCCATAGCTCGTTCTCCTCAGCCCAGTCAGGATTGAACCTCGAATCTATGACTGCCTTCCTGAACTCTAGCGACTCCTCCTCACTCATATAATGGGCCCCCACATAGCCTCCTATAGCGCCTCCTATCAATAGTAGGACCCCGCAGGCCAGCGCTGCCCACTCCAGGGGCTTCGAGGGCCTTGCCTCTGCGACGGCCAGCACGCCGGCAGCAAATGTGAACGCTAGGCCCCCTATAAAGAGGCCGTGCCACTGGGGCTCGTGGTTCACGTAAGCATAGGCTACTGCGCCGATAGCCGTTGTAGCGGCTCCTATACCGGCTAGCTTGAGCACGGCGTCCCAGTTTCTCACGGCGGCCGGATACACTGCTGAGAGTACCGCCAACGTACCGTATAATAGGGCTATGAACAGCGCGTGGTAGTAATGAGCTATCCTGCCCAGGTACTCTAGGGCCGCCCCAAGCGAGGGGTTTATGATCTCGAATTTCCCGTCTACTAGCCTAGTCCCTTCAAGCTCGCCTATGCCTAAGGCGTCCCTTACAGGCTTAAGCGGCGGCGAGAGCAGGGAACCCCAGCCTAACAGGAATGCCAGTATAGTTAACGCTGCAAGGCCGTGAACCAGAGCCCTTCTCACATGATCCTCAGCCACTGCGCCTCCCCTCCAGGCCGTTAGACGCGTAGAAGCCTGCTGCCAGCAGCAGAGCCGATAGTGACAGCACAGGATAGAGCGCGATGCTTACGAGCCGTGTAGCCGCCTCAACGCCAGCCTGGGAGAGTGCAAGCGAGACGCCGCCTACAGAAATCACGAAGCCGCCCAGCGACACGAGAAGAGCCCATCTGCTAGCCCCGAGCCTCAGGTAATAATAGGCTGGGCCCGCCACCAGTATTAGACCCGAAATAGAGTGTAATATGCCGTGAGAGGCGCCCCTCAGCGCCTCCAAGCCCCAGGCATAGCCCAGGGCTATACCCAGGATTAAGACCGCGTAGATAAGGGCCAGGTACCTCCACCATCTAGACCTAGCCGCGACCACAGCCAAGGACAGCAAGGCGGGGTATAGGCTGCCCACGACTCCAGCGTACTTGTACTCTAAGACTTCTACCCCCTTTACTAGCAATAGCAGCGCGACCACAGCAAATACAGCGCCCCCCGCGCTCCATAGAATCGCCGCCGCGCTCCTCCTGCTCCAAGCCCTGGCTAGACCGCTGGCAACGAGCACTACTCCCGACAGGAGGACCACAAACCCCCACATAGTTTGCACCATTAAATAAATATTTCAATATGAGGATTTAGTTCTATCGTGCTTAATATGGTATGACGATTTTCTTTGACATATTCAAACAAATAAACGGGCTCGAGAGCACCATTATTCTGCTACTTAGCTACGCTTGACCTCAAGAACCTTCACGTCGACCCTGTAAACCCCTACCCCCGGCGCATAATCGAGAACCAGCCTGCACCCTTCATCCTCGACACGACAGCATCTCGAGAAAGCTTCTAGCGCCTCATCTACCGCTTCGAGACAGCTCAAGGTCACAGTATAATAGTGTATAGTGCCTGAAGGCCTCACAAGCCTGCAGGCAGCCCAGGCAAACCACCTAGAAGCAGTAGGATGGTTCATTATAATCCTTGTGAACGCCCTGTCTAGGACCTCGGGTAGTAACGACGCGTCAGCCCATAACACGTTTACTTTGCCTTTAAGCCTCCTCTTATTGCGTCTTAAATTGCGGGTTAGATACATTACCGCGGAGGGGTTTATGTCCGACGCTACTATAGACGCCTCTCTGAGGGCCGCTATGTGGACTGTAAAGCCGCCGACACCACTGAACATGTCTAGAACGCGTTCGCCGTTGCTCACATACTCGGCTATGACTCTATGCTCGTTAGCCAGCCTGGGGTTAAAGTAGACCCGGGCTATGTCTACCTCGAATTCGAGGCCGAACTCCTTATGTATAGTCCAGGTCCTTTTCTCTCCCGCAAGATGAATAAGCCTTTGGACCCGCCACTCCCCCTCAGTGATCTCCTTAAGCCACACGCCTCGCACGTTGCTCATCTCCTCGACTAGCACTTTGGCCGCTTCTTTATACTCGTCTATGCCTGGACCCTCCGCTCGTTTGCTGAACACTGCCAAATCGCCTATCAAGTGGTAGCCGCTTATCCCCTTAACCCCCGCTTCAGCTAAGCTCTTAGGCCTCTTCCTCCGAGGGAACTTAGCCTCGCAGGCCTTTGAGCTTATTCCATGCTCCCTCAGAGCCTTCACGGCCTCGCTAGAAACCGATACAGGTATGTAGACTAGACCCCCCTCTTTGACAGTCTTATAATTCGTGTCTAGAAGCGACAGTTTTCTAAGCAGCTTTATAGCCTCCCCTGCCTTTTTAGCTTCGACCGCAACACATTCAACCATAAACGACACCCTAGCTGCCTCCCGCAGGGAATGCCTAGAGGCTGCCGATCCCACATCTATACTATATCGACGTGCTAAATCGGTGATCCGCGGGTGCAGGGTATGGGGGACAATGTGATAGGGCTCGTAGTCAAGCGTGGTAGTAACCTCGCCGAGGAGACGGCTTCCAAGATAGTCAAGCTGTTGGAAGAGAACGGCTACGATATAGTAGTCGACGTTACTGTCGACGCCCCAAGCCTGCAGGGGTACAAGAGGTTTGACATATCTGAGTGGAGCCCGGACAAGGTTATAGTTGTGGGCGGTGATGGGACTCTGCTTAGGACCTTTCTAAGGCTCGGCGAGAGGAGTAGCCCCGTATTCATGACTGTTAAGGCAGGCAAGAGGGGCTTTCTACTCGATGTCGAGAGGTACGAGGTCGAGGAGAGGCTGAGGGATTTCATAGAGGGCCGTTACAAGGTTTACACTTATACGCGCTTCACAGTATATCTTAACGGCGAGAAGAAGGGATGCATATTCAACGATGCCGTCGTAATAGCTAAGCACGCTAAGATGGCCAGGCTTCAAGTTCAGATAGACGGCGAAATCGCCATGAACATAGACGGCGACGGAGTCATAATAGCCTCGACAGCGGGCAGCACGGCCTACAGTCTAAGCGCGGGCGGCCCCATAATCGACCCGAGGCTGGACGTCCTAGTAGTGAATCCCTTAAACCCTGTCCAGCTCTATCTAAGGCCTATAGTGATTCCGTCCAGCAGCACGGTAATGGTCAACGTCAGTCCTCAGAGCAATGAGATGATAATAAGCCTTGACGGCCAGATAATCTTCGAGGTACCCCCGGGTAGCAACATAGTAGTGTCTAGGTGCGAAAGCCCGATACGCATTGCAAGGTTCAAATGGTGGGAGATGTACTATGAAAGGCTCTACACGAGGCTCATCACGTACTGGTAGCAGCTGCGTCGCTTTTGTAGCCGATACCGGAGCCTTCATAACCGGCAAGGTACTAGCCCTGCCACCACCAATCTATACAACCCCCTCTGTGATCGACGAGGTTAAAGATGAGAGGAGCCGCGAAATCCTTGAAACAGCTGTCTCCAGCGGGAAGGTGTCTGTAGAGGAACCTGACGAGGCTTACATAGAGGAGGCTAGGTCCTCCGCGAAGGTCGGCGGGGTTCTGGGTAGGCTGAGCAGGGCTGATCTAGAGGTTCTGGCCCTAGCTTTAAAGCTATCAGGCGAGGGGTGTAGAGTCTACGTTGTAACAGACGACTACGCCCTCCAACGGGCAGCCTCTAAGGCCGGGCTCGAGGTGGTAAGGCTGAGGTATAGGGGCACGGTTAGGGCTTAACTAGTAGAGCTAGGAAGAACCCCGGCGTCCCAGACCTATGTGGTGCCCACCTCCAGCCCAGCCCAGTACTCCAGCCCCTTGAAGGCTTCACGCCCCACTCCCAGTGAAGCTCGAATCCTAGCTCCAGCGCCCTTTCAACTATAAACTCGTTCTCTAGAGAGGTAAGCGTGCACGTAGAGTAGGCTAGCAGCCCCCCACGCTTCAACAGCCTCCACGCCTCTTCTACGAACGACCACTGGTACCTACTCGCGGCAACTGCCTCCCTCAGCCTCTTCCTGTCGTAGACCTTAGGCACCACGCCTATGTTGGTGCAAGGAGGATCCACTATGACGGCGTCGGCCTTAGACTCGAGGCTAGGATAGAGCTTGGTGAGCCTCCTAGAGTCAGCCCCCACTACTTTAACCCAGTCCATGCCGAGCTTGTGAAGGTTCTCACGCAGCTTTTCCACCTTGCTAGGCCTATCTACGGCTATGATCCTCGAGCCCCTACCAGCTAGCTGGGCTACGTGGCTAACCTTGCCTCCAGGGGCAGCGGTTAGATCCACTATAAGCCAGTTCGGCCTAGGCGATAGAGCCCTCGCAACGTACATCGAAGTGACACTTTGCCCGTAGATGTAGCCCTCTTCCCAGCCCGGGAGGTCTCTCACCCGGGGCGCCCTGTAAATAGGCTTAGTATTTCTGACTACGAGGCCCTGCCCCCTCTCCCTCGCCTCCCTCCACGAAATCACTGCCACGCCACCGCCCACCACTATCCCGTTAGGAGCGACTATGTAGACCTCGTCCCCCGCCTCAAAGTCCTCAGCGTCCACTATGCCCGGAGCGTAGAGGTCGCTTCCCATTAAAACCGACTCGGCCGCAAACTTGTCGGCAACCACCCTTTTACCCTTAAACTCCCAGTGCAGAGGCCCCTCCACAGGGTGCCATATAGCTTCCGGTATATCCTCGTCTACGTGGAACTCCAGCCCTTTATCTCTCAGAAGCTTCAAGTAGCTCTCCACGCTTATCTTGAGCGTATTGACCCTGACGTAGAGCCTAGGCGGGGGCTTCTGCAGACTCGATATTAGCTCGCAGAGGGGGCCTGAAGATGCGTCTAGGTCCTCGGCAAGCCCTGGATCATAGTCTATGTGGGATCCGCAGAGTCTCAAGGCCCCCAGCGGTCACCCCATTGACCCTACATCCCCAGCCCCTCGCGGGGCTTCAGCCTATGTCGGCCCGTTCATCCCAACGCCTCATTCTAGGATTTAAGGGGATAAAGGTTGCGGCTCGGCAAACCCCGACTTCGCTTCACCGCCCCGCAGGTTTAGGGCGGGGCTCCGTCTTGCCGGGTTCCCGTCATCGCCGCTCTTCTAGTGAGAGAGTTGCCCCGGATAAGGCTTCGACGCGCCCTCTATTTAGATCGGAGCTCGGGGGAGGTGTAGACGTGGGCTCCGGCGACCTAGAGTTTAGGCATGTAGCCGAGACGTTCGCAGCGCTCGAGAGAGTATCGTCTAGAACTCAGATGGCAGTAGTCCTGGCTAAGTTGTTCAAGAGAACGCCGCCTCAGGTAATAGACAAGGTAGTCTACCTTCTGCAAGGGAGGCTTCTGCCTGACTGGAAGGGCGCGCCAGAGCTGGGCGTTGGCGAGAAGCTCCTGGTCAAGGCTATAGCCCAGGCTTACAGGGTAAGCGAGTCCCGCGTCGAGAAGATGTTTAAGGCCCTCGGCGACCTAGGCTCCGTGGCTGAGAAGCTGGCGGAGGAGTCTAAGTCTAAAATGTCGAGGGGGGCGGGCCTCCTAGCTTTCATGGGCTCCCAGCAGGCCGGCCTCACAGTATCCAGGGTATACAACGACCTCCTAAGAGTAGCCTATGCACAGGGCGAGGGTAGCCGCGACATAAAGCTTAAGATAGTAGCTGGGCTCCTAGTCGACGCTACACCCCTAGAAGCCAAATATATAGTTAGGTTTATAGAGGGTAGGCTCAGGCTGGGCGTGGGCGATGCAACTATACTGGACGCCCTTGCACTCGCCTTTGGAGGAGGATCCCACAGCAGGCCCGTGATAGAGAGAGCCTACAACCTTAGGGCGGACCTAGGCTACATAGCTAGGCTTGTCGCTGAGAAGGGCGTCGACAGCGTTAAGGGGATAAAGCCTGAGGTGGGAGTTCCCGTTAGGCCCATGCTAGCCGAGAGAGGCAAGGACCCCGCCGAGGTCCTGCGGAAAGTTGGAGGCACCGCGCTAGCAGAATACAAGTACGACGGCGAGAGAGCCCAGATACACAAGGCCGGCGACAAGATTATAATATACTCCAGGCGCCTGGAGAATATAACCCACATGTACCCGGATGTAGTGGAGATGGCTAGAAAGGGTATCAAGGCTGAGAGGGCGATCGTCGAGGGAGAGATAGTAGCCATAGACCCCGACACGGGCGAGCTAAGGCCCTTCCAGGTCCTCATGCACAGGAAGAGGAAACACGACATAATAAAGGTCATGAAGGAGGTCCCCGTGGCCGTCTACCTCTTCGACGCTATATACGTTGACGGCGAGGACCTAACGCAAAAGCCGCTACCCGAGAGGAGGAAAATCCTAGAGTCTATCATAGAGGAGAGTGATAACTGGAAGATAGCCAAGTACATTATAACCAGCGACGCCGAGCAGCTATGGAAGTTCTTCCTAGAAGCTATTGAGGAGGGAGCGGAGGGCATAATGATCAAAGCGCTACACAGGGAAAGCTACTATACCGCGGGGGTGAGAGGCTGGCTGTGGGTGAAGCTCAAGAGGGACTATAAGAGCGAGATGACTGACACCGTAGACTTAGTCGTGGTCGGGGCATTCTACGGTAAGGGGAAGAGGGGAGGCAAGCTGAGCAGCCTCCTAATGGCCGCCTACGACCCCGACAGGGATATATTCGTCACAGTCTGCAAGGTCGCCACAGGCTTCACAGACGAGGAGCTGGATAAGATGAACGAGATGCTCAAGAGGTACATAATACCCAGGCGCCATCCCAGGGTTGAATCAAAGCTTGAGCCCGACGTGTGGGTCGAGCCTGCTCTCGTAGCCGAGGTCCTAGGCGCTGAGCTCACCCTCTCCCCAATGCATACATGCTGCATGGGCGCGATAAGGCCCGGTGTAGGCATAAGCATAAGGTTCCCGCGCTTCATAAGGTGGAGGGACGATAAAAGGCCCGAAGACGCCACCACAACCAAGGAGCTAATAGAAATGTATAAGAGGCAGTTGAGGAGGCTTGAGGAGGCCCCTGTTGAGACGTGAAGCCTGCTGGAGAAGACTCGTTAGAAGAGAGATAGAACGGCTAATCTCGTTTTCTAGAAGCCTGGCGAGGGAGGGGCGGCTAGACGAAGCCCGGATCGCCGCTCTGCAGGCCCTTGAGATCTCTAAGTCGACACGAGTCAAGATGCCTAGGAGGCTGAAGAGGTGGATATGCAAGAACTGCTACTTGCCGCTCATACCGGGCGTGACGGCTGGGGTTAGGCTTAGGAGCCAAGGTGGCATGTCGTATCTCGTAGTCACCTGTAGAGGGTGCGGTTGGATCAGGAGGTTTCCTTACAAGCGCTAGCGTGGCAGCGTGTCGCCGCGACACGTGAGATCGCGTAAATCCAACACGAAAATAATCTATAGAAGGCGGCGGATGCCTAAGCTGTGGGGTGGGTCATAAGGTTGAGTGAGAGTCTAAAGGAGAGGGTTAAGCGTGCCCACCACGAGAGGGCGGACGTGATTATAGGTAAGAAGGGCGTTACGGAGGAAGTCTTGAAGGAGATAGATAGAAGATTGGAGTTAAAGGAGGTTGTAAAGGTTAAGATGCTGAGAACGGCTGTCATGAAGGAGGGTGCCGATAGAAGGGAGATAGCGCGTAAAGTTGCAGAAGCTCTAGGAGCTAAGCTCATGGGTGTGAGGGGCAGGACCTTCGTTCTATACAGGCCTAGAAGGAAGAGGGAGGGTTAAAGGCTCTCGTGTGGACTCGTTGAGTAGCCGGGGGGCTAGGAGCTATGGTTAACGCCTTGGAGGTCCCTGCTGACCTGCTGATAAAGCGTGTCGCGGAGAAGCTGAAGAAGGATTACCCTCAGATTAAGCCGCCTGTATGGGCCTACTTCGCTAAGACAGGCGTCCATAAGGAGAGGCCGCCGGAGGACAAGGACTGGTGGTATATAAGGGCGGCGAGCATGCTCAGGAAGATGTATAAGAGCGGCGAGCCTATCGGCATAGAGACCTTTAGGGTTATCTATGGCGGAAGGCAGAATAGGGGTGTTGCCCCCGAGAAGTTCAGGAAGGGCTCGGGCAGCGTTGTGAGGAAGATACTTCAACAGTTGGAGCAGGCAGGGCTCGTCAAGAAGGTGCCCGGCAAGGGTAGAACTCTCACTCCCGCGGGGAGGAGCCTGCTCGATAGGACTGCTAAGGAGATAATGGAGGAGCTTGTGAAGGAGAGGCCCGAGCTTGCGAAGTACCTCTAGCGCAGGCTCACATATTTAACATTACAGGCGCATTATCTCCAGGAGGGGGTGACCCAGTTGTCCTACGATATCGAGGATAGAGAACTTGAGGAGATTAGGAGGAGGAAGCTGCTCGAGCTACAGAAGCAGCTAGAGGAGGAGCAGAAGAGACGCGAGCTAGAAGCTAGAATGGAGGCTGAGAGACAGGCAATCCTAAGGAGGATACTGACTAGTAGAGCACGCGAGAGGCTAGCAAACCTGAAGATTGCTAGGCCCGAGCTGGCTAGGGCTGCGGAAGACGCTATAATCCAGCTGGTGCAGGCCGGAAGGCTAGTGCCCCCCGTAGACGACGACCAGCTTGTAGAGATCTTAATGGAACTTGACAGCGCTAGCAGGAAAGACTTCAGGATTAGGTTTAAGAGGAAGTAGGGAGGGGGTGCAGGCTGGGATGGCTCATTTCAAGCACGTAGCCAGGAAGTTAAGGCTCGCCAGGGCCCTCAAGGCTAACAGGCCCATACCCATATGGGTAGTTATAAAGACTAGGCGCAGGATAAGGGTGAACCCTCTGAGGAGGCACTGGAGGAGGAGTAAACTTAAGGTGTGAAGCCCCAGGCCTATAGGGGGCTGGGCCGTGCCGACCAGCGGGAGCTGGGTCTACGTCATAAACCTCTCTAGGGTCTACTGGGGGCGTAGGACCAACAGGGCTGACAGGGCTATTAGGCTCATAAGGCGCTTTGTCCAGAGGCACACGAAGGCCGACAGGGTGATCATAGATAATGAAGTAAACATGGTTGTGTGGAGTAGGAGCAGAGAGAAGCCTCCTAGGAGGATTAAGGTGCTGGTAACTATAACCGAGGAGAAGAGCGGAGATAAGACTGCTAGGATAGCTAGGGTTAGGCTTGCGGGGCCTAAGCTTAAGCCCGGCCCCTACAGGCGCGAGTCTAGCTAATAGCGGGGCCCCTCATAATGCAGGGGGGTAAGCATAGGTTTCAGGTCGCCAAGCTGAATTTATACGGCACTCCAAACATAGGAGCATATATACTTGCGTCTGACAATTATGTTCTAGTCCCCGATGATATAACGTTTGAGGAGGAATCCACTATAAGGGAGGTCCTAGGAGTAGACCTTATCCTTAGGACCCGGATACTTGGTATGAGGCTTATAGGTGTTCTCGCGGCCGGTAACAGCAGGTGCCTCGTGATACCCTACGAAGCCGAAATAGAGGAGTCAACGCTCAGGAAGTCGTTGGGGGACATTGAGGTCCTAAGGCTTCCTAGCAGGAGCAACGCCGTAGGCAATATACTAGTGGCTAACGACCGGGGCGCTCTGGTCGATGAGGGCTTAGAGGCCAGGGCTGTGAAGGCCCTGGAGGACTGCCTTGGGGTAGACGTTGTCAAGGGAAGCATAGCCGGGATAAGGACCGTGGGGGCCGCGCTAGTAGTCACGAATAGGGGCGGCGTCGTGCATCCCAACGCTAGCGAGGAAGAAATAAGGAGGTTAGAGGATCTCTTTAAAGTCCCTATAGAACCCGCGACCATAAATTTTGGAGTGGAGCTTGTTAGCACGGGGCTTGTGGCTAACAGCTATGGAGCCCTGGTAGGCGAAGATACAACTGGCCCGGAAATAGCTAGGATTCAGTTGGCCCTAAGCGGGGGAGGGGAGGAGTGAGCGGCTCGGAAGTAAAGGTCTATAGGGTTGAAGGCGAGATGCTTATAGCCCATGACAGGTTCCCTGAGTGGAGGAAGTTCGTCAAATATGTTAGGGCGTTGAAGCCTGAGCACGCCCTCGAGAGGGTCTACTCGGAGCTGGGTAGCAATCATAAGGTTAGGAGGAGGCACATCAAGATACACAAGGTAGAGGAGGTCCCGCTGGAGGAGGTCGACGACTTGTACATAATCAAGCTTAGCAGCCTTGAGAGATTCGTGAAGGTATGAGCTAGAGGTGCGCGTATTGTCAGGCGAGGAGGGTAAGGGGAGGGTCGGTCCCGAGCAGCTGGCCCAAGCCTATGTGCTTCAGCTGGGCGCCCTCAAGAGCCAGATAGACGAGCTTCAATCCTACATAGCGCAGCTCGAGGCAACCATAGCTAACCTGGAGGCGGCTAAAAATAGTGTGAAAGCCGTTAACAGCGGGTCGGACGATATACTGGTGCCTGGCGACCCTGGGGGCACGGTGTATATGAAGGTTAAGCCGGCTAGGACGGACGCCGTGCTACTACACCTAGGCCTCAACATATATGTCTACGTGAGCCCCGACGACGCGGTCAAGATCATAGAGGAGCGTAAATCCAAGTATGCCAGCGTAGTTGAGAGGCTCAGGAGCGAGCTGGAGAAGCTCGTGACCCAATATAGAGAGCTTGAGAGAGGCCTAGCGGTCCTCCAGCAGAGGCAGCAGAAGAGGTAGGCTTACTATTGCTGGGTAGGCTTAGAGACGCTTTAAGGAGGTTCGCAGAGGAGGTAGCATCCTCTATAGCAGAGAAAGCGGCGTATAAGACCATAACCGAGGAGGACCTGAGGCCGCTGCTAGATGATCTAGTCTTT
Organism: Acidilobaceae archaeon; assembly: GCA_027051095.1. GTDB lineage: Archaea > Thermoproteota > Thermoprotei_A > Sulfolobales > Acidilobaceae > Aeropyrum. The sequence goes on from JALUAM010000045.1 coordinate 22,381, forward strand.
AGACTCGTTGAAGCTGACGTGGGGATTGACGCTGCGGAAGCGATAGCAGGCATGGTATCCGAGAGGCTGTCAGGATCTAAAGTGCCAAGGGGCACCGATGTCAGGAAGCACGTGGAGGAGACGCTGAGAAGCGTCATACTAGAGGTGCTGTCGGCTGCAAGGCCTACTATAGACCTGCTAGGAGAGGCCAGGCGGAGATGCGGGACAGGCTCCCCCCTAGTGGTCCTCTTTCTAGGCGTCAACGGGGTCGGCAAGACTACAACGATAGCTAAGATAGCATACATGCTAAAGAAGGCGGGTGCGACGCCCGTCTTAGCCGCCGCCGACACGTTCAGGGCTGGAGCACAGGAGCAGCTCGCCTACCACGCGTCCAAAATAGGGGTTCCTATAGTCAAGGGCTCCTACGGCGCAGACCCCGCCAGCATCGCTTTCGACGCTATCCGCTACGCATCGTCTAGGAGGCTCTGCGCGGTGCTAATCGATACCGCTGGGCGCATGCATGTGGATAAAAACCTTGTCGACGAGCTTAAGAAGATCGCCAGGGTATCTAAGCCCCATTACAAGATATTAGTAGTTGACTCGCTTACAGGCAACGACGCAGTAGAGCAAGCTCTAAGGTTCGACGAGGCAGTAGGCGTCGATGCAGCTGTGATAGCTAAGATTGACGCGGATCCTAAGGGAGGCACTGTTCTCAGCATAGCCTATGCTTTGAAGAGGCCAATACTATACCTTGGAACTGGTCAGAGATATGGGGACCTAAAGCCCTTTAACCCCGAGGAGATAGTGGAAACTATCCTATCTTAAGATTAATCTAGTAATTTAATATTAACTCGGGCTTGCAAGAGCCTGTGTGGGGGATGAGGAGTTTGCCGAGTCCTTAGGCCGCTGGCTGATGCTGAGTGGGAGACCTCGCCGACCCCGCCCCAGCTTCAGCTCAACGTCAATATCGCCTTGACGTTAGGCACCTTAGCCCACTCAGTTCCCAACGCCACCATCAAGTAGACTGCTTTAACTGCTATGTTGTTGGATTCGAGAGCGTCTATCAAGGCCTGGATTGTAGCTCCCCTCACGCTGAAGTCATCAACTATTATGGCCTTCCTCGCGTCGCCGAGCAGCCTTGAAGGTATATAGTAATATTCTATATGTGTGGGATCTCTCACTACCGGCACCTCCAGATAAGCACCGTCGATAGGCCTCCTCCTCGACGCTACGACTAGCTTCTTGCCGGTTACAAGTGCTGCAGCGCTCGCAAAGGTGATCCCCCCAGCTTCAGGGGTCACTATCACGTCGAAGTCGCAGTTAGAATCCTGCGCTATATACTCGCCTATTAGGTAGAGTAGGTCGGGGTCGCTAGCCGCTACGTCCAAGGCATAGACGCTACCTTTCTCCATCTTAACGCTAGACAGGCTCCGCAATAGTATCTCTGCTATCACATCCTTCCTCAAAATGCTCTTCAACAGTTGCTGTGACGTTGCATAGTTCGGCGTGAGCCTGCCATTAATGTACCTGGAAATTAACGGCATCGATATGCCGGTGAGATCGCTGAGGTCCTTGAGCTTAACATATTTCTTAGCGGCCCTAAGCACCTTCACCGCTCTATACCTTATCTCATTTTTATCGTTAAGCGTCGAGGCCACGCTTTTGCTATCCCTCTTATTAAATGTAGCCGCCACACCCAACCCCCCACTTTTAATCATTTACACCGGCGGTTAAAGTCTACCGCCGAGATACTAAGTCCAATGTGTAACTTATATTAAAAAACCTTGAGCCTATTTTTAATATCACGTCTCCGATAATTCTAATAGATATGTACTAGCGCTCGTCCGAGTCGTGTCAGCGCTTGCATTAGCTGTGCAAGCGCTTTCCCTTGCCGAGGTGTCTGCTCTCGCCACGTCGAGTAAGTAGCCGTGCGCCCTTATCTTGAAAGCGCGGCCAGACAGAGAGATTAAGCGGGCGCTCTGGCATTGCCTAAGAGCGGGTCTAGGTTCTAAGGCGTCGCATCCCTTAATTATATTTAGGCCTCCGGCGATGACTGGGGAGTTAAGCGCCGACCCCTCAATGGAGAAGGGCGGGGGTGAGAGAGAACCCACGCATGGAGCCGGGGGCTGCATCGACTCGATCCTAAACTTAGACGATAAGGATGTAAGCCTCATTTATGGCATTCTTCGGGCTAGGGAGTTCGACGAGATAGCCGTGCTACTTCATAAGGCTGGAGAAGACGAGTTATACGCTATAGTGTATTACAGCAATGAATGCCCCGTTCTCAAGGAGGTTAGATATAGGAGATGCGGCAGTGTAGGCGACCTTCTAAAGTCGTTTGAGTGGCCTGAAGTATCGGAAGTCTCTCTTGAGGGCAGATGCGCTGAGATAGTAATACCGGGCGATACTAGTGTTAGGGTCAGAAGGGCTTTAGATAGACTTGGCGTGAAGGTCCTAGGCTTCCTAGCGTGGATGCCGTGGCAAGAGGGTGTATGACATGGGGGGTGGGTGGAGCGAGCTCACGTTTAGAGTTAAAGGGTGGTTGAGTGACGACGACTTCAAGACGCTGCTAGAGTTCTCTAGATACCTTGGCAGGGATAGAGGCCTTAGTATATTTAAACTTGACCCTTCGAAGATGAGGGAGAATGGTCTGAGGTTGAGCGACGTAGCGGATATCCTATCCTCCATTAATGGCGTCGTTGAAGAAGACTTAGAGAGGATTAAGACGGCAGCCGAGGAATTGGAAAAAGTAGTAGTTGAGCTGAGGCCCGATGGCAGGCTAATAGTTTCGAGCAAGGCCTACCTGAAGCCTATAGTCGAGGAGCACGGGTTACCGTTAAGATACGACAGAGACCTGAGAGCCTATCTCACAGAGCCTATGAACTATTGGAGGATAGTAGAAGTTTTCGCTAAACACGGCTTTAAAATTGAAGACAGAGTCTTCGCCTCCCAGGCTAGTCTGCCCCGCAAGGTCGAGTTCACAGGTAAGCTAAGAGACTACCAGGAAGAAGCCTTAGGCGCCTGGAGAAAGGCTGGCTACAGGGGCGTTATAGTCTTACCCACGGGGGCGGGCAAGACGGTCGTTGCCATAGCGGGGATCGTCGAGCTATCAGTGTGGAGCCTCATAGTAGTCTACACCAAGGAGCACGTTAAACAGTGGATCGAAGCTTTCAGGAAGTTCACGGATGCAGCCGGCATGGTCGGGGCTTATTATGGCGAAGAGAAGAGGCTAGCCCCCATAACAATCACTACGTACCAGACAGCGTTCAGGAGAATAGGGGAACTCTCCAAATACTTCAGACTACTGGTGTTCGACGAAGCCCACCACATACCCGCTGACAAGTTCAAAGCTATAGCGCTTAAGAGCCCAAGCCCCTACAGGCTTGGGCTCTCGGCTACAATAGAGAGGGAGGACGGCAAGCACCACGAAATATACCCCCTTGTGGGCGGCGTAGTATACTCTACCGACCCCGGCGAACTCATGAGTAAGGGGTATCTAGCCCCCTTCGTGATAAGGAAGGTACGCGTGAAGCTGGAAAGGGACGAGAGGAAGAAGTATCTAGAACTAAGACGGAGGTACCAGGCTCTAGCCCGGGGCCGGACGTTCGACCAGTTATTAGAAGCGGCCAGGGCCGGAGATGAGAGCGCTAAGGAGGCTCTCAGGATTCATGCTGAGATGAGGGAGCTAGTGCAGATGAGCAAGGCTAAGCTGAAAGAGGCCGAGAGGATCGTGAGAGAAGAGCTAGAGAAGGGTTCTAAGATTATAGTGTTTACTCAATATAAGAGGCAGGCGGAGGAGATAGCCAGGAGGGTCGGAGGCCTGCTGATACACGGCGGGCTCGACAAGGCTAGGAGAGAGGCTGCCCTGAGAAGGTTTAAGTCTATGAAGACCGGTGTCCTCGTAGTGACTACCGTGGGGGACGAGGGGCTTGACATACCCGATGCTAACGTGGGGGTGATAGTCTCGGGTACAGGATCCCGCAGACAGTTTATACAGAGGCTTGGGAGGCTGCTGAGGCCCCAAAACGGTAAGACAGCGGTGCTCTACGAGCTGGTAGCGGAAGGAACGGGTGAAGAGTACCAGAGCCTTAAGCGCCGCGGTCTAGTAGAGTAAAGAGTAGTGTGATCTCACTACCTCTTGAGAGCCTTCTTCACAAGCTCTGGCACTTCGAAGGGCGTCCTTGCGACCAGCGCTCCCGCCTCCTCTAGCGCTTTAACCTTGCTCTCATACGTGCCCGTGCCCATCATTATGATCGCCCCGGCATGCCCCATTCTCTTCTCCCTGGGAGCCGTTCTCCCCGCTATGTACGCTACCACTGGCTTCTTGAACTCGCCCTTCTCTATCATGGCCGCTGCCCGCTCCTCCATATCACCTCCTATCTCCCCTATTAACACGAGCGCCTCGGTGTCGGGGTCCTGCTGGTAGAGCTTCATAGCTTCGGTGAAGGTTAAACCTACCACTGGGTCCCCTCCTATACCTATAACCGTTGACTGGCCCAAGCCCGCCTTGGTGAGGAGAGCGCTTATCTCATAGGTTAGGGTCCCGCTCCTACTCACCACTCCCACAGGCCCTGGCTTGAATATGTGGCCCGGCATTATGCCGACCTTCGCCTGGCCGGGGGTTATTATGCCCGGGCAGTTAGGTCCTATGATTACTGCTCCCTTCGCCTTAGCATAGTTTATGAACCTCATCGTATCGTGTACGGGTATACCCTCAGTTATGACGACTATCAACTTAATGCCCGCGTCTATCGCCTCATACACAGCGTCGGGAGCGAAGGGCGCCGGCACAAATACTATGCTGGTATTTATATCTGGATGCTCCGACATAGCCTCTGCCACGCTATCGTACACGGGGACTCCGTGCACGCTAGAGCCCCCCTTACCCGGCGTCACCCCAGCCACGATCTTCGTTCCATATTCTAGCATTAGCTTCGTGTGGAAGGAGCCCTCCCTACCGGTTATACCCTGGACAAGGACGCGAGCCCCCGAGTCCAGTAGAACCGCCACGAGGCTCACCCCCCTACATCTCTAGCAGCCTTTTAACGGCCTCTACCGGGTCGCTGAAAGCCTCGATGCCCGCCTCCTTTAGCAGCCTTCTTCCCTCCTCCTCTCTCGTGCCTGACAGCCTAACCGCAAACGGCTTCTTAGAACCTTTCTCCCTGACCGCTTCTACGATGCCGCGAGCTACTTCATCACCCCTAGTTATGCCCCCAAACACGTTTATAAATATCTTCTTCGCCTTAGGGAAGTCTATAAGGAACGATACAGCTTTCTTTACGAGCTCGGCTCTAGCCCCGCCTCCTATGTCTAGGAAGTTAGCGGGCCTGCCCCCATAATGATAGACTAGGTCCATAGTAGCCATTGTAAGCCCGGCGCCATTGCCTATAACACCTATATCACCGTCTAGTTCCACGAATGCCAGGCCTAGCTCCCTAGCTTTAACCTCCCACTCGGTCAGCTCGCCCCTCTGCTCCACTTTCCTACCCTCCACAAGCTCCTTATGCCTGAAGAGGCTGTTATCGTCGACTATTATCCTAGCGTCGAGAGGCACCACTCTCTCGCCTACAACTGCTAGAGGATTACTCTCTACTAGCTCAGCGTCGAAAGCCTCGAACACTCTATACATTACCATGAGAGTGTTGGCGAAGCTAAGCAGCAGCCTGCCCCTGAGCCCTAGCCTCTTTCCTATAGCCCTCGCCTCGAAGCCCCTGAGCCCTACAAACGGGTCTACATGGTATCTTATAATGCTCTCAGGCCTCTCTCTGGCTATCTCCTCTATATCGACGCCTCCATACTCGCTTGCAAGTATTATAGGCTTTCTTTCACTCCTATCTATGGTTATAGACACGTAAAGCTCTTTCTCGTGCTCCACGGCCTCTTCGACCAGGATAGCACCTGGCTTGATCCCCTTTATAGGCTTCTCGAACAGCTCCTCTACGAGTTTAACCGCCTCTTCTAGGCTTCCAGCCTTCCTTATACCACCCGCCTTCCCCCTACCCGCTACAAGCACCTGGCTCTTGACAACGACAGGATACCTTAACCCGGCTTCGCTAAGCTTAGATTTAACATCCTCACCCTTAACAATTAAAACGCCCCTGGGAACCTCGACGCCGTAGCCCGCCAGTATCTGCTTAGCCTCGAACTCGTAGAGCTTCAAGAGGGGACACCCTCTAAGCCCCCCTAAGCCGGGCCCCTTGCTGTGCTTATATCCGCGCCGCGTTGAGCCCGGGCTATTAGACATTCACGTTTACGCTTTAAAGCTTGCCTACATCGCCTAGCCTCTAAGACTGCGTTCCGCTATAAACGGGGTATGGGGCGATGACCGGCCATGTAAGGGGCGAGCCCTTAAAGGCTATGAGCGCCGACCAGGCTGGGGAGCCCCACAGATGGGAGGTCCTAGCTTATGCCTAGGGTTGACGCAAGGTACTATATGGTTGACGTGTCGATCGTTGATAGGGTTTCAGAGGAGGAGGTCAAAGAAATGATAGACTGGGCTCTAGGCTCTAACGCGATAATCGCCCTTGAGGCTGGGATAGCATCGGTTAGAGGGCCTACGGGGCCCTTGCTAGTAGCATACGGGCCCGCCTCGATCTTCTCTCCAGAGCCCCCGCCTGTAGGGAGTTACCTGGAACTGGCTAGGAGTGAGTGGGTTACCGGGTGCGCTGCCGGCGTTAAGAAGCCCATGTATGTAGAGGCAGTGGGGCCCGGCTACGAGGTAGCTGGCTTAGTGATCGCTAAAGCCTACCAGGACCCTGTAGCTATTCTAGTTAACGGGTATAAGGGGGCGCTCGTGCTAGCACCCCCGCAAAGCGATGTCACTGTGTACGCAGAAATCGATGGCAGGCCTGTGCTGGGCTACTCACAGTCGAGCGGGTACATTAACTACGTTGTAGAGGGGCCTTTGCGCAGGAGGATCAAGTTCGCAGCTATACTCGTATCCAGCTGCGAGCTGAAGGATTAAACGTCCGAAAGCTCTAATATTGCGACGGCGCCGGGGGGCGATGGCTTAGCTACCCTACCCTGAGCGGTGAAGAGCACCGACCTTGAGCCCCGAAAGCTAGCCCCCCGGCCGCGCCTCTAGTCTACCGGTGTCTGCGGTGAGGCTCCCGGGCAAGCGCGAGCTGGCAGCATTATATTTGATATATTCCAGGGGCCCCGACATGAATTATTACGCGGCGATAGATCTCCTAAGGAGCGAGATGTGCATGAATAAGAAGACCGCTAGAAACATCGTCAAGAGGCTAAGGAAGATTGGAGCCTTAACCGTGTACATGGAGGGCGGCGAGCTTAGGGTTAGAGCCGAGCATCCTTGGAGCTACCTGGAGGAGAAGCTCAAATCATATATTAGCGGCAGGCGTTCCCGTAGGATGGGCCCCTGTGAGGTAGGCCGTACTCTCTGAGCAGTGATGAGGCCTTTAAGTCCCGAGGGGCCGCGCCCTCAGATACTGTAAAATTTAAGTTTTGGATGGAGACGGGCTTTCAAGGGTGAAGTGGAAGCTTGTCGTTGAGGCTTGGAGCCCCCAGAAGGGCTAAGGTCCCCAAAGGCGAGGACTACGACGTTGTAATAGTGGGTGGAGGGCCTGCAGGCCTATCCGCAGCTATATATACAACGCGCTTCCTCTTATCAACCCTCGTAGTGAGCAAGGACATTGGGGGACAGCTCAACCTAACCAACTGGATCGACGACTATCCGGGTATGGGCGGCCTTGAGGCCTCAAAGCTAGTGGAAGCTTTTAGAAGCCACGCAGAGATGTTCGGCGCTAAGATAGTGTCCGGCGTCGAGGTCACGAGTATCGATAGGACCTCAGACGGCCGTTTCAGAATCACCGGTTCGAGGGGCCTAGACGTCACGGCCTCTGCGGTTATACTAGCAGTGGGCAGCCAGAGGAGGAAGCTCAGGGTCCCCGGAGAGGATAGGCTTGCCGGCAGAGGCGTCAGCTATTGTAGCGTGTGCGACGCCCCCCTCTTCAAGGGCAAGGACGCAGTTGTAGTAGTGGGGGGAGGCGACGCTGCATTCGAAGGGGCAGTACTCCTGAGCGGCTACGTGAAGAAAGTGTACCTAGTCCACAGGAGGAGAGGGTTTAGAGCTAAACCCTATCTAGTTGAGGAGGCTAAGTCGAGAGGCAACATAGAATTCGTGCTGGACAGCGTCGTCAAGGAAATCAAAGGTAGCGATAGGGTTGAGGGCGTTGTAGTCGTTAATAGGGTCACCGGCGAGGAGCGGGAGCTCAAGGTTGACGGCATATTCATAGAGATAGGTAACGAGCCTCCCAGGGAGTTCTTTGAGAAGATAGGTCTAAAGGTTGACTCGGACGGCTATGTAATCGTGGATGAATTCATGAGGACGAGCATTGAAGGCATCTTCGCGGCTGGCGACTGTACTACTATGTGGAAGGGCTTCAGGCAGGTCATAACAGCGGCCTCTATGGGCGCCGTGGCAGCTTACAGTGCCTACAACTACTTAGCCGAGAAGGGGTTGTTGAGGAAGAAGTCCTGAGGGGATCCCGGCTAAGCGGCTTATCGCCACGCTAACGCTGCGTTTAAGGAATGCTTATAGAAGCCTGACCACTTTAACACAATTAAAGGCGTCGGGGTGGCCCTGAGTGAGAGCAAAGGTGAAGGCTAGGAGGATCCCTGAGGGAATCCCCGAGAAGTGGCTGCCTCTGGTAGAGGTAATGCTTAAACAGAAGTACCACTTCGCGGGCAGGCACACCGTTGTCAAGAAGTGTTACTGGACCCATAAGGCGCTCGTAGAGGGTAGGCACTGCTACAAGTGCAAGTTCTACGGTATAGAGAGCCACCGCGACATACAGATGAGCCCAGCCGCTTTCTGGTGCTGGAACGCCTGCCTGCACTGCTGGAGGATAAGGCCACAGGATGTGGGTATAGACATGGATGAGACGAAGATACCGATAGTAGACGACCCCAAGTGGCTTGTAGACGAGTTAATAAGGATTCACAGGATGCTCGTCAGCGGCTACAAGGGGCACCCGAAGGCTGACCCCAAGCTAGTCGAGGAGGCTATGAACCCAGTCCACGTGACGCTTAGCTTGACAGGAGAGCCTACACTTTACCCGCTGCTCAGCGACCTACTGAAAGAGATTCACAGAAGGGGCATGACGTCGTTCCTAGTCACTAGGGGTGTCAGGCCTGACGTGCTGGCTAACCTAGAGGAGGAGCCCAGCCAGCTTTACGTTAGCATAGAGGCCTGGGACAAGAAGAGCTACAACTTCTTCACAAGGCCCCTAGTGCCTAGGGCGTGGGAGCTGACGCTGGAGACCTTAGAGCTTCTACCAAGCTTCTCCAGCCCCACGGTGCTGAGGATCACCCTCGTGAAGGGCTTCAACGACACAGAGGAGGCTTTGAGGGGCTTCGCCAAGCTAGTAGAAATCTCGCAGCCCACCTACATTGAAGTCAAGAGTTATATGTGGGTCGGCGCGAGCAGGATGAGGCTGTCAAAGTCTAACATGGCTGAGCACGAGTACGTTAGGAAGGTGTCTCAGAGGCTTTCTGAGCTAACAGGCTACCCGATACTCGGCGAGAGCAGGGCTAGCAGGGTAGTGCTTCTCAGCACCCTTAAGAAGCCCATAAGGCTGGGCAAGGGATGCCCCGAGGGCCTTAATACGCCTGAGCCAGACGAGGGAGAATACGACTCCGCCTACGACCCCGACGTCATGCCTTAAACCCCGCCTATCGCGTTATTACTAGTAGATGGCCGATGACGACCAACCTCGTCACCGAGCCCATTTACGGGGCTGTGTGGAGTGCGCCGGAAGCCGAGGCCTTCACGCTTCTAACCCTCGCCGATTTTAATTTATGGAGCGGGTGAGCGGTCAATGGGTAGCCTTAGAATCCAGAAGGCCAGCGGGGCTCCTATAAGACCGGAGGAATTAAGCGACAGCGACGGCGAGGTCCTGGTGAGGCTGGCTAGAAGGAGCGTTGAGAGCTACCTGCTAAACCGCAAGGTTATCAAGCCCCCTGAGGACCTAGACCCGAAGCTGTTAAGGCCCGGGGCGGCCTTCGTGACCATAGACTCCGTGGAGAGCGGCGGGAGGAGAGAGCTTAGGGGGTGCATAGGCGCTATACGCCCGGTTGAGCCCCTGGCGGTCACTGTCATAAAAGTCGCTGTCGACGCCGCGGTAAACGACCCCAGGTTTCCTCCCATGAAGCCTGAGGAGCTTGATAAAGTAGTCTTTGAGGTCACAGTGCTTGGCCTTATGGAACCTCTTCCCGAAGACCCTTCTCTAAGGCCTCAGAGCATAATTATCGGCGTCCACGGCCTTTACGTGGAAATGCCCCCATTCTCGGGTCTACTGCTCCCCCAGGTAGCCGTCGAGGAGGGGTGGGATGCCTACACGTTCCTGACGTGGACCTGTATTAAGGCGGGCCTGCCCGGCACATGCTGGCTAAGGAGAGATGTCAGGGTCTATAGGTTCACGGCCGCTATATGGGGTGAGGTTGAGCCCAAGGGGCCCGTTAAGAGGAGGATTCTATCCTAGATGAGATGCTAAGCGCCCTGAGGCTCGGCGTCTCTACCATTCCTCACAGGCATCCAATGCCTCGGCAAACCCCGTCTCCTCACGGCCAGCGTAGGACCTAGCGCCCGATCGGTATAAATTAGTGCTCCTGGAGGCTTTGTTCACGCTCCTTCCTTCCTCTCCGCTCTCATGTAGGCTTTGAGAGCATCCATTATGTCCTTTCGGGTCACGTCCGGCCACAGCTTATCAGTAAAGTATAGCTCTGCCCTGGATGAGAGTGTCGGGAAGAAGCCGCTAAGCCTCTTTGCCCCTCCGCTCCTGAAGACGAGGTCTATATATCCGAAGCTCTCCCTGATAAGCCCGCAGCCAACGTTCTCCTCCCATTCCGGGTAGTAGCATATAGCTACTGCTACGAACTTATCGCCTGGTTTACCTCCATCCCATAGCAGGTTTTCCACAACGCCTAGAAGGCTCTTATCCATCATGTCCACGTCGCCGACAACTACGACGCGGAAGCCCCTACTCTCAGCCCATTCTACAGCCCTTCTGAGAGCTTCCCCTATAACAGCATTTATTATTTCCAGCTCTAAGCTCGTCCTCTTCCTACAGTTATCCCCGCTTAGCGCGTAGACGAAGATTCTCTCTACGCCGAAGCTCGCAAGGAAGTCTACAGTGTCGGCTGCCACCTTAGAACCTCTGATATAAGCAGCTCTCAGCGGGACTCCGTTAAGCCTGGCCCACCTCCTGTTACCGTCAGGTATTAAGCCTACGCTTCGAGGCAGGCGGCTATCAAGATTCATCGCTTGAGCCAGCCTCCCCGGCTATTTAAGATAGGTCGGGCCACGCTTCTCAAGTATTTAAAGTTTACAGTACGCTATGAACGGCGGGGGACCCACATTTTGGTAGAGGCTCGCGACCCTTTAGTAGAGGCGAGGAAGCAGCTTCGGAGGGCTATAGACCTCCTGGGGTACCCCGATTATATATATGAGGTCCTAGCTGAGCCTGAGCGGGTGATACAGGTCAAGATACCCGTTAAGACGAGCGACGGCGTCAAAGTATTCATCGGGTGGAGAAGCCAGCATAACAGTGCTCTCGGCCCGTATAAGGGGGGAGTCAGATATCATCCCAACGTCACAATGAACGAGGTCATAGCTTTGAGCATGTGGATGACTTGGAAGAACAGCCTAGCCGGGCTCCCATATGGCGGGGGCAAGGGAGGGGTCAGAGTCAACCCTAAGATGCTTACGCCCCGCGAGCTCGAAGAGCTGTCCAGGAGGTACTTCGAGGCTATAAGCGACTTCGTCGGCGTCGACCTGGACATACCCGCACCAGACGTTTACACCGACCCCCAGGTAATGGCCTGGTACTTCGACGAGTACTCCAGGATCAAGAGGGGCATTTACCCGGGCGTCGTTACCGGCAAGCCTCCCGAGCTGGGCGGCCTCAAGGCCCGTATAGTCGCCACAGGCTATGGCGTGGCAGTCGCTGTGAGAGAAGCCGCTAGGAGGCTCTTAGGCGGCCTAGAGGGTAAGACCGTCGCGGTACAGGGCTTCGGCAACGTCGGCTACTACACTGCTAAGTACCTCGCCGAGATGGGCGCTAAAGTTGTCGCTGTTAGCGATAGCCGCGGCGGGATATACCTGCCTGAGGGGCTCGATCCCGATGAGGTCCTGGCCGTCAAGAGGAGGGAGGGCAGCGTAATACACTATCCTAAGGCTAAGAAGAAGGTCTCTCCCATGGAAGTGTTAGAGTTGGATGTAGACATACTTGTGCCCGCAGCGATCGAAGGTGTGATTACAGAGGAGAACGCTGGCAGGATTAAGGCGAGGCTTATAGCCGAGGGCGCTAATGGGCCGACGACTACCGAGGCCGAGAGGATACTAACCGAGCGGGGCATCATAGTGCTACCCGATATACTAGTCAACGCTGGGGGCGTGATAATGAGCCACATAGAGTGGGTCAACAACAGGATGGGGGGGTGGATAACCGACGAGGAGGCCCTTAGAAAGCTCGAGAGCAAGATGTCGGAGAATGTACGCTACGTGCTAAGCTACTGGGAAAAGAAGCTTGAAGTCGACAAGCACCCCGTCAGGGACGCCGCATACATGATCGCTGTGGAAAGGGTAGTCAATGCTATGAAGCTACGAGGATGGATTTAAACCCTGCTCCCCAAACGATTAAGCACTCTTTTATGCATAAGGGCCGTTCTTAAAGCCTCGGGGAGGTCCGCTTGAAGGCTGCCCTCCTAAAGGGCCCCTACAAGGTAAATGTAGTAGACGTTAACGATCCTAGCCCCCCAAAGGGATGGGCTCTCGTAAGGAGCAAAGCTGTGGGTATATGCGGCACTGATAAAGCGTTCTACAGGGGCACTTACCCCCTCTTTAAGGAGCCACTTATACCCGGTCATGAGGTCTCTGGGGAGGTTGTAGAGGGTCCTGATGACCTAGTCGGGAGGCGTGTTGTCTCCGAGATCAACTTCTCATGCGGGGTTTGCGCCTTGTGTAGGAGCGGTCTCTACACGCACTGTCCTTACAAGAAGACGCTGGGCATAGACTTCGACGGTGGCATGGCAGAGTACTTTATAGCTCCAGTGCAGGCCCTTCACGTACATGAGCTGAGCCATGACGTAGCCTTCGCTGCCGAGCCCTTGGCTGCCGTGCTAAACGCTCTAAACTTAAGCCCCCCCAGGCCTGGCTGGAGCGTTGCTGTGGTGGGAACCGGCTTCATAGCCCTGCTAGCGGCTCAGGTCCTGAGGCTGAAGGGCTTCGAGCCCGTCGTTGTTGCTAGGAGCGATAGCCCGAAGGCTGGGATCTTCGAATCTATGGGATTTGAGGTCCTAGCCTTCGAGGAAGCCCTAGAAAGAGGGCGTAGGTCCTGGAGCGGCCTGGGCTTCGACATGGTTTTCGAAGCCACAGGCTCTAACGAGGGTGTTAGCGCTGCTGTCGCCCTAGCGAGGCCCCGCGGCGTAGTACACCTAAAGAGCACGCCCGGCGGGGAGGCGCGGCTGCCCCAGACAATAGCTGTCGTCAAGGAACTCAAGCTCGTGGGTAGCAGGTGTGGCACGTTCAGGGAGTTCGCAGAGGCCCTGCGCCTGCTTAAAGACGGCCTGGTTAAGGTTGTAGTCAGCGAGAGGTACCCGCTGGAGAGAGCCGCGGAGGCCTTCGAGGCGTCACTGAGGAGAGACGCTATTAAGGTCGTAGTCGAGCCCTAGATGGGGGTGTGCTGGGCTGGCTAGGGCCTCGGCTGCTGGGCTAGGAGGGGTGGCAGCCACCGAGGTCGCGCTTGCAAGCTTCGAGGCAGCTAGGATACTCCGAGCCGGGGGCAACGCTGTAGACGCATCGATAGCGGCCAGCCTCGTGCTGGCAGTGACCGTGCCGCACCTCGGCGGAGTGGGCGGCGACTTCTTCATACTCTACATGGACCCCAACGGCAGAGTGCACTTCATAAATGGCTCAGGCCAGGCGCCTGCCAGGCTAAATCGAGAAGAGCTCGCCTCCAGAGGCCTTAACTCTATACCCGAGAGAGGCCCCCTTTCCACTGTCGTGCCCGGCATGCTAGGGGGCCTCTACGAGGCTTGGAGAAGATTCGGCTCGCTCGAATGGAAAGAGCTAGTAGAACCCGCTAGAAAGCTCGCGGCCAGAGGCTTCCCGCTGCCGGCGTCCACAGCTAGAGCACTGCGCAACCTAGAGCAATGCCTGTCCTCGGACCCGGGAAGCCGTAGCTCGATACTGAAGAAGCTTCCCAGAGAGCCGGGAGCCCCCGCCAAAATGCCGGGTCTAGCCGCCCTGATGGCCCTCTACGCCGAGGACCCTTACACGATGTATAAGGGTGAGGTCGCGGAGGCTATAGACGATTACATTTACTCTGTGGGCGGGGTCCTATCTCTCGACGACTTGAAACGGTACAGCCCCCTAGAGGCCGAGCCGCTGAGAGGCGAATACAAGGGATACGTTATTTACGAAATGCCCCCTAACAGCCAGGGAGCCACTACGTTCTACGTGCTCTACGGGCTAGAGGAGCGCCCGGAACACCATCCTCCTTTCTCTAAGCAGCGCGCTGAGGTCCTAGCCGAGGCTGCTATGACCGCCTACCGGATAAGAGACGCCGTAATAGGCGACCCCACTAAGGTCCCGGTTGGCGCTGACGAGCTGGCCAGCAGGGAGTTCTACTTGAAGATGAAGGAGAGGGGGCCCCGGCTAGAGGCTGGCGCCGGGAAGGGCGATACCACCTTCTTCGCCGTAGCGGACGGCGAGGGCGGGGTGGCTGCCGCCATACAGAGCCTCTTCTACCCCTTCGGCTCGTGCGTCACAGAGCCGCGCTTCCAGGTAACGCTAAACAATAGGGCGCTGGGCTTCACCCTGGCAGAGGGCCTGCCTTCCTCGCTAGAGCCGGGGGCCAGGCCTCTTCACACGCTCTCGGCTGTCATAATAGAGGGGGACGGCAGGATCGTGGCCTTAGGGGCTAGCGGCGGCCACCTCAGACCCCAACAGCACGCGCTCTTCATAACAAACATGATAGACTATGGCATGAATGTGGATGAGGCTATCAATGCGCCGAGAGCTGTGCTAGACCCTTCCTCGAGGGTAATCCTTTACGAGGAGGGCTGGGAGCCCGGCCCCGGGTGGAGAAAGGCTGAGAGGATAGGAGTGGCTAACGCGGTCGAGGTGATAGAAGGCGGAGTTAAGAGGGGGTACACGGACAAAAGGGGCGAGGGAGTGCCCGTGCCCGTCTAACGTGTTAATGATGCTATGCGTCCCCAGGTCACAGTATCAATAGTTCCTTTTCACATAGCCTTCCCTCGAGGCCCAGCCACGAAACCCGGAATTTCTCGCCCGTGTAAAGTTCCACCTCATCTAGGCCTAGAGCTAAGGCCGCCGCGACCCTGCCAATCCCGTCGGCCTTCATTATACCGCTGCCGCTGGTGCCGCCCGCGACTATAAGATCACTGTCGTAAGGCTCGTAGACTATCGGGTTGCCGTCGAAGCTCACATCGTAGTGGCCGGCCCAGCTACCGCTGGGTGCAGCCTCGCTGAACGGCGGCATGTAGAGCGAGAGGACTGGGTGTATAGCTAGGTTGTAGTAGTGCTCCTCCGCTGAAGGGGGCTCCTCAAGCGTGTAGGGCCTGCCCAGGTCGTCGCTCAGTTGAACCCAGAACGACCTTTCTCTGACCGCCGGCCTGACAAGCACCTTCTTAGGCAGTATTATTAGCGGCGGGCTGCCGGACCCTGTTAGATCCCCCCTCTCCAGGATCTCAGCTAGACGCCCTTTAGCGGAGATTCTGAATACCTGCCTCTTCTTAGGCCTGCTAAAAGTGTCGACCCCTATGGGATTCAAGATTTTATTAGCCCACACGCCCGCGGCTACTATAGTCTTCTTCTTCACCCTCACAGAGTCGCCCGTTGATAGTAACGCGCCGGAGACCCTAGGCTCCTGCCAGGGGAACGGTTCTCCTTCCAAGCCGAGCCTTTCTCTCCTAGGCTCAAGCAGCAGTCTCTCCACCTCAGCCTCGAACACGAATTCTACACCAGCCCTCCTCGATTCCCTAAAATAGTACTCTACAACTCTATCTGCGTCGAGGAAGCCCGCCTTCCTGACTAAAACACCCCCCACAACGTCAGAGGCGCCTAGGACGTCCGCCTCCTCCAGGTGGGAGACCTGCGTTCTAATCCCCAGCCTCTCCTCCAAGAGTGACGGCTCCACCCACTCCCAGTTCTCGCCCTCTCCCCCCAGCAGCCTAAGCCCTCTATCTACATGCTTCTTCAACTCGTTGTCTAGGACGAAGAGGTATCCTGCCCAGGTCATGCCGAGGCTAAAACCCCTCTTTTCCACGTCTTGGTATAAAGCTATGGTGCTCCTTGCTAGCATCGAGCTCACCCTGCTGGTGAATATAGTTCGGAAGGCTGCCATGCTCTTGCCAGTATCACCAGCCCCGGGCGCCGCCTCCCTCTCCACCACGACAACCCTGCTCCGGGGGTCCATGGACTTAAGGTGAAGGGCCGTCGCGAGCCCCACCACGCCGGCGCCAATAACCAGGTAGTCTGTGATAATTGGCAATACCTAGCCTACCCCCACGTATAATTGTCCTCGAGGCGTCATTTATCGTTTAAACCAGCTGTTCTACTCCACCCTGCCCAGCCTCGCTGAGACTGAGCTCCCTTCTACAGTCACAACAGCGTAGCGGCCCTCCATTAGGGGGCCGGGGTTCACGTGGAGGGTGCCGCCTCTTACCTCGTAGCCGGGAGACTCGTGTATGTGGCCGAACAGGTGCACTCTAGGCTTAATCGCGTTCACAACGTTTTTTATTAAGTCGAGGCCTGCCCTCACGCCCAGCCTAGTTAAATCTAGAACCCCCTTCGGCGGGTGATGCGACATTAAGACATCGAGGCTGCCCGGCTCTCCCGCCTTCTCTGCGAGCGACCGCGAGCTGCTGTAGGGGTCGAGACCCCCTATACCGCCGAATACTAGCCCCTTCAAAGTCTTCACTCTGCCGTCGACCAGAACCCCAGCCTCAAGCAGCCTCCTGAAAATGGCTGCATGGTCTAGGTTACCCGTTACAGCGACTAGCTGCGCATCCAACGATAAGAACTCCTCTACCACGTCGAGGCATTCAAAGTCGCCTGTAGCGGCTAACACGTCGAAGCTTAGCTTCGACGCTAGGTCCTTGAGGAGCCCGGCCCTGCAGTGTATATCGCTCACATGCAAGATGACAACTCCCACGCCGCCTCCCCATCAACTATATAAACCCTTACCGGCCCCCTTACCTCGCTTTTTAAACCCCGTCATTAAGAATAGGCTGGGGGGTTAAGGTGTCGGGGAGCAAGGAGGAGATTAACGCCGCCCAGGCATACCTATCGAGGCCCTGGCTAAAGAATTACGATGAGGGAGTGCCCCACGACGTGGAAGTGCCAGAGAAGCCTCTCTACTGGATCCTCGAGGAGTCGGCTAGGAGCTTCCCCGAGGGGGCCGCCCTGATATTCCTAGGGAGGAGCGTCACCTATAGGGAGCTACTCGACCTGTCAAAAAGGTTCGCAGGGTACCTTAATAGTATTGGCGTGGGTAAGGGAGACGTCGTGGGGATTCTCCTTCCAAACTCGCCCCAGTTTGCAATAGCCTTCTACGGGGCCCTGATGGCCGGCGCCACCGTGTCCCCCATGAACGTGCTCTACAGCCCCCGCGAGATTAGATTCCAACTTTCAGATAACAAGGCTAAGGTCCTAGTAACCCTGGACTTATTCAAGGACAAGGTCGAGGCCGGGCTCCCCGACACCGTGGAAAAGGTCGTGTGGACAGGCGTCCAGGACTTCCTGCCACCCCTCAAGGCTATCGCATATAAGCTCTTGAAGAGGCCTCCTAAACCGCCTAAAGGGGACCGCCACGACAGCTTCACCAAAGCCCTCAAGAGTGAGCCCATTAAGGAATACGCTGAGATAGACCCGCGGGAGGACGTGGCAGCTCTCATGTATACCGGGGGCACGACAGGCCTGCCTAAGGGCGCCATGCTGACCCACTACAATCTGCTCGCAAACGTGATACAGGTAGACGCGTGGTACAAGAGAGGCGTTAAGGGCAGGGATGTGTTCATAGGCGCACTGCCATGGTTCCATATATACGGGCTCACAGCTGTCCTCAACACGGGCGTCTACAAGGCCGCCACGATTATAGTATACCCGAGGCCCAATATAGACGAGATAATGAGGGATATACAGAAGTATAAGGCTACCGTCTTCCATGGCGTGCCCACAATGTACAGGATGATAATAAACCACCCCAAGGTGAAGCAGTTCGACCTCAGGAGCCTAGAGATCTGTATAAGCGGTGCCGAGCCGCTACCCAAGGCTGTGGCGGAGAGGTTCATGGAGCTCACGGGGGCTAAGCTGAGAGAGGGCTATGGCCTCACCGAGACGAGCCCCGTAGCATCGGTTAACCCGATCCTGGGTAAGGCGAAGTACGGCAGCATCGGGCTGCCAGTGCCCTCGACCATAATGGCCATAGCGGACCCGGAGGCGCCCAGGCTACTACCTCCCGGCGAGGTGGGCGAGATAGTAATCAGCGGCCCCCAGGTTATGAAGGGCTACTACAACAGGCCAGAGGAGAACAAGGAGGTGTTCTTTGAGTGCTGCGGGCTTAAATGGCTCAGGACGGGCGACATAGGCTACATGGACGAGGAGGGATACTTCTACGTAGTAGACAGGAAGAAGGACATGATAAAGTACAAGGGGTACAGCGTCTACCCGAGGGAGATCGAGGAGGTCCTCTACAGGCACGAGTGTGTTAAGGAGGCCGCGGTTGTGGGCGTACCCCACCCCGAGTACACCGAGATTCCCAAGGCCTTCATAGCCCTCAAGGATGAGTGCAAGGGTAAGGTGACGGAGCAGGATATTATAGAGTACGCTAAGAAGCACCTAGCACCTTATAAGGTGCCTAAGGAGGTCGAGTTTAGGGACGAGCTGCCTAAGAGCGCCGTGGGCAAGATCCTAAGGAGAGTCCTAAGGGAAGAGGAGATTAAGAAGAGGTCGGGGAAGAGCGCCTAGCCTCTCCACCCGGCTTTTTAACGGCTAGGTCTACGGTGTTCCCAGGCATAGCGGCCTCCCTCACTACCTCCCAGGCCTTTTTAAGCTCCTCGATCGGGGGCTCCTCTAGGAGCTCGTAGCTTTTAACGGTAGCTGCTACTAGGCTCCTGTCGACTCCTATGAGGTTTGAGTATGCGTCAACATCGTAGAGCCCCCTGCGAGCGTCGGACACGGACTCCGCCATGATCCGTGAGAGATGGTCTGATATCCCCTCTAGGCTCCTATGCACTGTTAGCAGGCAGCACACTGGTACGTCGCAGGCTCTGACTTTAAGGCCTAGCTCCGACGCTTTTGACAGGTACGGCTCCCACACGACCCCGTATTTCACTTTTCCCGATGCAACCAGCCTCAGTATCTCCTCGCCGCTCGACGCGTAAACTCTAGGCCCGGGAAGCCTCTCGGCCACCGCACACATCTCCATGGTTGAGGCCATGGTAGTCACGTGGCCGTCGCCCCCGCCACCCTCTATAATGCCGGCTCCCCCTCGGCTGCCACCGCCCACTACTAGTATAGCCCCCTTACTGGCCCTGTGGACGAGGAGCGCTGTAACGGCGGGTATCATGGCGGCGTGTAGCCTCCCCGCTGCTAGGTCCGTCGCCAGCCTGTAAGCCTCATCATAAACCTTGACTTCAACCCTCCTATACCTGGCTCTGAGCCTCCTGGCTAGCGGCATTATGTAGGGGTACTCGCTCGCCCTAAGTATGCCTATCCTGAATATGCCGTGGGGCGGCGGGGGCAGCGCGGGCTCGAAAATAACCACGCCGCCGAGCCTATAGGACTTGACGAGCCCCATGAACTCGAGCTTCCTAAGCCTCCTCCAAACCATAGCCTTCGACGACCCCACCAGCCTTGCCAGCTCGCTGGGCGTAACCCTGCCCCTTCTCTCAATCTCCCTTAGGAGTTCCTCGTCTATGCTGTCTATCTCGCTATCGGGCGTCTCGCTCAAAGACAGGCCACCCCTAGGAACATATAATTGGACTCACTAATGTATGCGTGATCTAACGACTCATCTAAGACCGCGCGAAGACTTAATACTGCAATCGTGAACGGGTGTTCGCAATGGGGGTGAAGGTCTCAGTGTCGGGATGGGCTCTCATACAGGCCCTCCTCCTGCTACTAGCCTATATCGTACCCTACTCTCTGCTAGGCGACTCCTCCGACTGGAGCCTCTACGCCTTCTGGGCCGCCCTGGGGGTCGCAAGCCTCGTGGTAGCGTGGGCTGGAACGAGGGGGTGGGGCCGTGGCGGCTGACAGAGTATACCTGGCCCTTGGAGTCCTGCTTGGCTACCTCGCCCTGGGCACGCTCATAGCGATCGCTAGCAGACGCCTCCTTAGGGGTGCCGGCGAGAGCGAGTTCTTCGTGGCGGGCGGCCGCATGGGGGGCCTGCTATCAGCGTTCACCTACGCAGCCACGACCTACAGCGCCTTCATGATAGTCGGCTTGGTGGGCTTGACCTACGACTGGGGGGTAGGCTCCTTCGGCTTCGAGATAGCCTACTTCATAGCCACCGTGGGCCTCCTACTGCTCTTCTCCAGGCGCGTCTGGTCCATGGCTAGGGAGCGGGGGTGGGTGAGCCCTGGCGAGATGCTAGCCGACATATATGGCTCCAGGCTCTTAGCTGTGACCGCGAGCCTCATCTACCTGGTAGCCCTTATACCTTACGCGTCAGCCCAGGTTAAGGGTATAGGCGACGCCTTCGCCGGCATAGCCGGCGAGGACGCCTACCTGCTGGGTATAGGCCTCGCGCTGGTAGTAATGCTTGTGTGGAGCCTCCTCGCGGGGATATGGAGCGTCGCTGCCACCGACGCCTTTCAAGGCCTCTGGATGCTAGTGGCCGCTACCGGGCTGCTGGCATGGCTATACGCTTACCTGTCTTCAAACGGCGTCGGCCCGACCAGGGTCACAGAGGTCCTAGCTGGCGAGGGGCTCTTCTCGCTCGAGGGCTACTGGCCTCTAACGAAGTTCCTAGCCTTCACCCTGCCCTGGATCTTCTTTGCGGTCACTAACCCGCAGGTCGTGCAGAGGCTCTACCTGCCCAGGGATGAGAGGAGCCTGGCCAGCATGATAAGGTGGTTCGCGGTCTTCGGGCTCTACTACACGGTGGTAGTCACGCTTATAGGCCTTCTCGCCAGGGCCGGCGTTGAGGAGGGCCTGATACCCGAGCCCCCCAGGCGCGACGCCGTGACCCCCA
>JALUAM010000046.1 GCA_027051095.1 Acidilobaceae archaeon
ATGAGCGTTAGATTCTCTAAGACCTTAAGTGCAGCCTCCTGGCCCCCCTTGACCTCGAAGCTCACAACACCGCCGTAGAGGCCCGGAGGGAAGATCTTCCTCGCCTCGGAGTAGTCTGGATGGCTGGGTAGGCCTGGGTAGTACACTTTCTCGACGGCTCTGTGGTCCTCCAGCCACTCAGCTATAGCCATGGCGCTCTTCGAGACCGCCTCAAACCTTACGGAGAGCGTTTTCAGGCCGCGCCAAGTCATGTAGGCCTCGAAGGGCTGCATCGTCGTTCCTAGGAGCCTCCTAAAGTCCCACAGGTTGATCAGGTCCTCCTCCTTAATCCCGGCCGCTAGCCCTGCCACCACATCATTGTGGCCCGCTATATATTTGGTCGCGCTCTCTACGACCAGGTCTGCGCCTTCGGGCAAGGGCCTGTAGGCTGCGGGACTCGCGAAAGTGTTGTCTACCACCATCTTGCACCCGCTCTCCCTGCAAACGGAGTATAACTCTCTGAGAGGGGGCACCCTGAGGGTAGGATTCGCTACGCTCTCAACTATCACGAGGCCCCCCTTCTGAACGGACTCCACTAGCTCCTCCCATGGCGGCCCTGCGAACGCTACCTCTACCCTGGCTAGCCTTGCAATCCTCTCGGCTAACATCCTAGTCGGAGCGTAGACGAGCCTCATCACAACTATTCTGCCCGTCTCCGGCGCCAGGGCAAGCATTATGGTTGCTAGGGCAGCCATGCCGCTGTTGAAGCCCAGCGCCCACTTGCCCTCCTCAGCCAACCTGAAGGCCTCCTCGGCCATGAGGACCGTGGGGTTGTTCTCCCTCGAGTACTTCAGGTCGCCAACCCTCGGCATCTCGTGTTCTATGCCCGGAGGGTGCCTGTAGATCGCTGAGAGGTAGAGAGGCGGTACTACGGGCTCGTAGCGCGGGTCGTTCTCGGGCCTCCACCCTCCCCAGACTACCCTGCTGCGCCACCTCCTCCTCATCCCACCACCTCCGCCCCCGGCGCAGGCGAGGCCACAGCCACAAGAGGACCATCGCAGCAAGTACACGCTTCAGCCATAGCTTCGGCTATCCTCCTGGCCTCCCGCTCCGAGCCTGCCAGAGCTATCATGCTCGGGCCGGCCCCGCTCAGCGAGAACCCCAGGGCGCCAGCCTCGAACGCCGCCCTCCTGACCTCGCCGTAGCACGGCACGAACTTGGAGCGCCTCGGCTCCACTATCTCGTCGGACGACATGAGCCTGCCGAATAGCTCCAGGTCGCCGTTGAAGGCTGCAGCAACCATTACAGCAGGCCTAGAGAAGTTCCTGACAGCCTCGCTAAGGCTCACCCTCTCGGGGAGAACGCTCCTCATGACACCCGTCTTCCCCTCGGGAACAGGGTTCATCGGAGTAACCACGGAGAAGTAGCCCTTAAACGGCACCCTGACCACCTGTAGCTCCCCGGAGGAGTCGAAGGTAAGCGTCACTAGGCCCCCAGCGAGGCTAGCAGAGGTGTTATCGAAGTGCGGAGAGCCCGCAGAGACCCTCTCGCCCAGGCCTGCGTAGTAGGCTAGCTTCGAGAGGTCAACGTTAAGCCCCAGCAGCCTAGCGACGCCCGCCACCGCAGCCGCAGCCGAAGCCCCGCTGCTACCCAGCCCCCTACCCGTAGGTATACCCTTATATATCCTGAGCCTCACCAAGGCCTCCACGCCAAAGCCCTCCAATAGGGCCTTCACGGCCTCGGCCGCAGTGTTCCTCTCCAGCATGGACCCGGAAGCGTATGGACCCTCAACACCCTCTACATAAACGCCTCTCCCGTCCTCAACCTCAATCACAACCTCGTCATAATAAGCATTGAGAGCGACTGCAAGCATGTCAAAACCGGGGCCAAGGTTAGCAGCAGAACAGTAAGCCCTAACCTTTACTACGCGGCCCACAACTCCACACCTATCCCCCCGCTCTTGTATACCAGAAAAGAGGCCCCCCAGCTCTATTAAGCCTTAAAATAAAAACGCAAACCCTACAGCATAAACCATGTTTAACATGATCACCGCTATAAGAACCTAGTGTGTCAGCAACTTCATACGTTCCCCCTAACCGGTCCTACTAGCTTTCTTAGCTCACTAGCCTCGACAAGGGTTTCCTTAACTTCAAAAATCCTTTGTTTATCCGGTTTCCCTGGAAGGGAATGACCAACGCTAGCCGTCTAATTGAAAGGAAAACCAGCCCACAATCAAATTTATAAATAATATTAAATTGAAATTAATTGAAATTGTAGAGAGGCTGGTCTGTGCGCTATAGCTCACAAGTCTTGCACTCGCTGTTCTGGGCTAGGTCTACCACCACCTCGCCGCCGCTCTCCTCTGCGGCGAACAGCTCCCTGAGCCTGGGGTCCCTCTCGGCCTCGCCCCGGGCGAGTCTCCTTCTCGGCAGGGCCATCCTCTGCCTCCTCCTCCTTAGGAGCCTCCCGGCCTCGCCGCTGGCCTCGCCGCCGAATACTATGACCTGGCGGCCCTTGCTCTCGTCCCTGTATACGGTGAAGCCCTTCAGCCCGGCCAGCCACGCGGCGAGGTACAGGGCCTCCACGTCCTCTGGCTGCGCCTCCCTGGGCAGGTTAACGGTCTTGCTTATGGCCTGGTCGACGTAGAGCTGGGCGGCGGCCTGGTGGGCGATGTGGTACCAGAGGGGGAAGTCCATGCTGGTCGGGTA
>JALUAM010000047.1 GCA_027051095.1 Acidilobaceae archaeon
TAGTTGTTCTGCTCGACAACAGTTACCCTGAGGCCTTCCTCCGCTAGCTTCCATGCCGCCACCAGGCCTGCGGGGCCCGCGCCCACCACGACTACGTCGCTCCTAACTTCCCCTCAGGGCAGAGTAGAACCCTTCTATTATAGCATCACTCACGTCGGCCTCGTCTACCCTAGCAAACAACACCAACAACCACCCTCTTTTACCACTAAAAGTGGTAAAAACTGTGTAGAGTTGTAAACCATTGTCCTTGGGGCTCTCATGTCGCGGGCCTCGGAGGAGGGTCTTCTACCCTAGCGGCAGGCGGGGGAGCTTGTCAGCTCTATCCTGCCGCTGAGCCATCGAGCCCTTGAGCACTCCAGGCCGAGGACCAGGGCGCAGTCCCAGGAGGCAGCCACGACGGGCCTTCCGAGGGCGACGGCCAGGGCTGCTAGAGCGGCGGCTATCGCATCCCACTCATGGCTCCCCACGCCGAGGGGCGGGTCGTGGGGGAGCCCCAGCCTCTCCCTAAGGCTCCACGGGTGCGTCTCCACCGGCACCCTCCCGGCCTCGATAAGCAAGGCTGCTATGCTGGAGCCCACTCTGGCCAGGGCCCTCATGCCGTGGAGGGTTAGGGGGAGAAGCCGGGCTCCCATGCCTGCCGCCTCTCTGTCACACTCCCTCCAGGCACCCCCCTCACCCGTGGTCAAGGGTGCGTCAACGCCCACGTAAACGGCGCGGTACACCTTTGAGACTGCGGCCCAGGACCTGGAGGCGGGGACCTCGCCCGACTCGGAGACCCTGCACTCAAGCCCGGTGCATTCGAGCAGAGCGTAGCCCCACCTTCCCCTGCCGCCCGATGGGTCGAGGCCCCCGACTAGCAGGCGCTCCAGCGCGCCCTCCCCTAGGCCCTCAGCAGGGGCTCTAAGGCCTCAACTATGATCTTGTCCACGTCGTCCTCGCTAGCCGCCATGGACCTCAGACTCTCGGGTGTTACCCCAAGCTCTCTCATCCACGACTCGACGTATACTGAGCTGGACCCGTCGTCGCTGCTCCTCCCCTCGAAGCGCGCAACGAGTATATCAGCCACTATGAGGGCCCCCGAGGCTATCCAAACGGAGGCGAGCCAGGCGTGAGCCGGTATCTCGTAGACCACTCCCGCCCGGCCCAAGTAGCTAGATAGCTCTTTAGCATATCTCCTCACATCGCCCGGCTCGGCCCCGACGCCTTCCAGAGCCTCCATGATCGCGTCGCCAAGGGGAGGCCTTTGCAGGGGCCGGGGCAGGGCCTCCTCCAGGCAGCCGGGCTCCCTCTTGAGGGCTTTCAGCGCCTCGGAGGCAGCCCTCACAAGATCTTCAACCCTCTCGGCGTCGCCGCGGACGTCCGGAGCCGATTCGGCCAGGTACTTGGGATGCCTCTCCCTCATCGCTGAGTGATGCCTGGCTATAGCCCACGACGCTATGTGCATGGCCAGCGCTAGGGGCCCATACCCCTCCTTGCCCAGCCTAGACGCCGCGCTATAAGCCAGAGCCGCGCCCACCATCTCGTGGCCGTAGAAGCTCCCCCTATCTCTGTAGTACGGCGAGGCCTTGCCCGCGTCGTGGAGGCCGCCTGCGAGCACGGAGGCAGCTAGCAGCAGCCTAGCGCCATCAAGCCCTGTAGCCTTCTCCAGCGGGTAGGCTATCAAGCGAGACCTACCTATCCTCTCGCCTAGTAACACCGCAGCCGCTGCCGCGACAGCGGCGTTGTGCCTCCTAAGGGGGACTCCCTCGAAGGCCCTGGGGGCCCAGCTGCACCCTGTCATGCCTCGCCGGCCTCCCTGGGGAGGAGTAGCCCGAGGCCCCTCCTATACGAGCCCTGCCTGGCCTTAAGGCGGACCCTGAGCTTCGAGACGCCCTGGCCAGCGCCGGCGGCGTTTACAGCGTCCTCCAGCAGGGCCTTGACGAGCCTCTGGCAGCAGGGGCGCCTCCTACACTTAGACCACGTCTCCCATAGCTGTTTAGCGGGCGCCTCGACTGCCGAGCCATCGCTGGACTCGACCACGATCACGGGGGCTCCCTCCGAGAATTCCAGTATGGAGCCCGCGTTGCTGAGAACCCACTCTAGGGATACTACCACAGCATCCCTGAACCCGCCGGCTTCCACCTCGACCTCAGCCATTATAGTGTCCCTGGCCAGGCTGCACAGGTTAGAGTCATCTAGCAGCCTTATTAGAGCGTGGGGCTGTGCATCCGACCTAAGGTAGCTATCGAAGATGCGTCTAAGCCAGTGGCTTGATTGGTAGCGCCCCGTCCTAGCGGCCGCCAGTAGGTCGCCGTAGCCGGTGAAGCCGTCGCCGCTGCAGACAGCCCTCCAGTCGACCGGGCCCCTATCGAGGGCCTCCTTTACAATCTTGAGCGCGGAGCCCACCTCACCCTCCGGGTATGGGCCCGTGGACGCCTCACTCACAATCACCAGCTTGCCCCCCTCCTCCGAGCAGCTGCTTAGGACCTCGCCGCGCCTGCACGCCCTGCCGGCCCTCTGGACTATGTTCTCGAGCGGCGCGGCGGCCGTGTACACTGCTATGCTGTTCACGTCTACGCCGGCCTCGGCTACCTGCGTAGCCACCACGACTCCCCCCTCCCGCTCGACCCTGGAGATCTCGTCTTCGGCACTCCTCCTCTCGCCCTCCGAGAGCCTGCCGTGGACGAGGACCGCCCTCTCCACCCGCCCCTCCAGTAGCCTGTACACTCTGACAGCCTCGCCGACGCTGTTGGCCACAACCAGGACGGGCCCCCTGGAGGCGTCACCCACGATCTCATTGATAGCGTCGTCCCAGGACTTCTTCAGGCTTGTCCTCCACTCGACCAGATACTCGGAGTCCCACTCTGGGTCGTCGACTGCTATGAACTCGAACCTACCGCTCCCCAGCCTCCCAGCCTCGCTCTTGAGAGACTCCAGGTACCTGCACCTGCGCGCCTTGCAGGGGCTCCTGAGGGCCGCCACGCTTAGAACCCTCCCGGCGTTGACGGAGGCAGGCCTCACGGCCTCAGAGAGGGCCCTGAGAGCTTGGGGCCTGACGGTCGCCGTTTCGACTATGAGGGGAGCGCCTAGCAGGGAGAGGAGCCCCACAGCCGCCGAGACAGCCTGGTAGCCCGCCCCAGCCTGCGAGGTCTCCTCCCAGAGGTACATGTGGGCCTCGTCGAACACCGTGACAGACGTGAGTATGGAGGCGAGGGCGGGGTAGTAATGGCCCATGGAGGAGCCCCTGTAAACCTTCAGCGCCTCCGCTACGGGCACCCTATAGAGGTTCCATAGGAAGCTGTCCAGGGTCGAGGCTACGAGGCTCGAGAGGAAGTAGGGCGACTTTACGTCCTCGGGCGCCCCATGCATCTGCAGCCTGCCGCCGAGGGGCTCGAAGAAGCTCCTGTAAGCCCTCCAGAGCAGGCTCCTGAGGGGTGCTACATGTATTAACCCCCCGGCAACGCCCTCCTCCCGGGACCTCCTCCAGATCTCGGGGCTAGCCGCGGTCTTGCCGTAGGACGTGGGGGCTACGGCAACCACTATGCGGCCCCGGGCGGCCTCCGAGTAGGCCCTATCCATCAGGGGCCTCAAAGCCTCGCGGCCCCCTTAACCAGCCTGGCGTAGTCCATCGTGAGCCTCTCGGCGAGGCCTCTCAAGCTCTTGGCCAGCTCACCCATGCCCTTGTTCTCGGCCTGGTCCGCCGCCGTTATCAGGCTCCTTATGCAGCCCGATAGGTGGTCGGACCACCCCCTGTAGGCGGCCTGCAGGTACATCGAGTTTATGCAGCCGCCCACCACGTCCCTCACGCCTTGAAGCGCCTCCGAGACCCTAGACTTAGGCCTGATTACAGATGATACGACGTCGGAGAGGGCGTAGAGCGTGGAGCTATGGTAGGCCATGTAAATCACTATGGAGAGAGGTATAACGGAGACGACCATAGGCCTCTGCTGAGGCGCTACCGTCACAAGGCTCGCAGCCTTCTCAAGGCTCTCCACCGCACTTATATCACTCAGCTCCCAGGCAGTACCGTACTTCCTCGCCAGCTCCGTTGCCAGGGCCACGGCCACGGCGACCTCGAAGCTGACAGGCAGCTCGCTCGCTATCCTAGCAGCGTAGTTCATCACTCCCCTCCTCCAGTCGCTGCCGACGACTAGACTCCTCAAATCGTGGTAATTCCTATTGACGAAGTCAGGCACAAGGAAGATCTCCCTGGAAGCCCCCTTGAGGTTCCACACGTAGACCAGCGAGAGGGCTCCGCCGAGCAGTATTGAGCCCAGCGTGTCTCGAGTATAGCCGGGGGCCTGGCCGGCCCTGCCCCTCCTCCTAGGCGGCTCAAAGCCCCCGCCGGCACCCCGAATCTTGCTGAACAGGGTGGCCTTAGCCAGCCATGGGAGGTCGCCCGTGGAGCCCCCCAGCGGGCCCCCCTTCTCTACCACCTTCTCTGCGTAGCTAACGGCGGCGTGGTTCCAAGAGACCCTGGCCTGCCCCTTCCTGGTAGTAGCCATGCAGCTCGTAAAGCCAGCTTTCTCCAGCAGGGCCGAGTCCTTCACGCCAGCCGTGTATAGCCTTGGGCCGCTATGGAGGCTGCAACAGTCTATCGGGCCCACGGTCTTCGGCTTGCAGCCCTTGACAGGGTCAACCTTTATGGGCTCTAGCGCCTCGAGCGCCATCTCGACGAGCGAGACATAGTCGCTGGGATCCTTGAAGTATGCCTCCCCGCGGAGGGGGTCGACCTCCACTAGGCTGGGGTCGAGGCTGAAGAGGGTGTACTGGAAGCGCCTCCCGAGGGTCTCAGGCGGGGCCAGGGGCAGGGTGAAGCCTCCCTGCGACATCGGGCTCCCATCACCCCCCAGTCTTGAAGGCTAGGGCTAGCTCAGGCTTATTCTTGGGGGCAGCCGCTCTGCACATGCTCTTAAGCACGAACTCGCCAGGCTCCCTAGGAGGAGATAGTACTGACGGTCCTCCAACGCTTGAGGGCACATAGTAGGAGGCCTCCCTGTAGTCTTCATTGTAGAGCGTAACCGCTACTGTAATGCCTGTGGGGTTCACGCACTCGCGGGGCTGGTAGAGCACGCTCTTGAACGAGCCGCCCTCGCCTATGATCGTGAGATCGCCCTCGCTGTAGGCTCCCGCGTCCTCTACCGTGGCCAGCCCCTCGCGGCTGCCAACCCTGTATATGCTCCAGGCGGCTTTAGCAAGCAAATCCTCGTCAACGGCTAGGGCCGTAGGCCCGAGGCACTTAACTAATTTGTCGACGTCCAGCAGCCATGCCAAGTCTAGCCTAGCGCTTGGCGCGGACGCTGCGCCCACGGCCTGCACGGGTAATAGCCTGTCGGCGGCGAGGTAGGGCGGCTCCTTCAAGGCTTTCCTATAGTCGGTCCCGCCCTTATAGAGCGTCGCGGTTATCCTTGAGGGTTCACCGTAGACTGCGACCCCGATCTTCCCCTTAACCTCGAGCCCCGCTCCTGCGGCGAGGGTGGCCTCTAGGGCGCAGGCCATGAACCTGCTGCCTGCGCGGCCGGCTCTAGGGTCTATGGATTCGCCTGCCCCGAGGAGCCTCGCGAGGGGGTTAGCGAAGGAGCCTATCACTGTGGGCGGGGGAGGGAGGACGTAGGCCATCTGGGCCGCGCTGGCGCCCAGCTGCCTCACTATGAAGCCCCAGTGGAGGCTGACCCTAGCGTGTAAAAACGCCTTTGCCATAGCGCCACGCGCCTCCCGCTAGGCTACCCCTTGAGCCTGGCTACGACCCAGTCGGCCGCGGCCTTGATGGCTTCCTCGGGCGTGCTGTGAGCAGTTGCGCCTCTCGCCTCTCCCTCTAGCTTCTCGGAGGCGTAGTAGTGTACCTCGGCCTCCATACCGTCTATCACGGACCTCTGGCTCTCAAGCCTCTTAACGGTCTCTGAGAGGTAGCTGCGTGAGTGGCCGGGGTTGGGAGTGAATGGGGCTATACTCCTGCTCACGGTGACGACGAGGCTCTGCACCTTCCAGTGGGGCAGGCTCCTGCTCCTCTTAGCCCCGAAGGCCATGTTACCGATCATGGCTACAAGGGCCTCGACGGCGGCCTTCACCCTCTTGACCCTCTCGTCAGCGCCCAGGTCGTCTGGCTTCTGCCTCAGGGCCCTGCAAACGTTCAGCTTTGAGACCTCGCTGGCCTCGAGTATGAACGAGAGGGTGTATAGGGCGCTTGCATTGTCGACGTAGATCAGGGCCTGCTCCTCGGCCCTAGCCTCCGGAGTGTACCTGACGTGTATTTGGGGGTAGATCCCCGTGGCCTTAAGGGCGTCGAGGGCGGGCATCATGTAGCTGAAGCTGAACCTGCTTGTCCTCTTCACGACACCGTCGGTGTAGAGGAAGCCGCCGACGTCGGCCACAGTGTCGGAGGACACTATGACCCTCTCGTTCTCGCAGGGCGACTTGCCCTTGCCCACCTTACCCCTAACCTCGGGGTAGTAGCTCTTTATTATGTCGTCGCTGGCATACTTCATGAAGTAACCCTCTAGGCTCATGGCCGAGACGGGGAGCCCAGCCTTGTAGGCTGCCTCGGCGAGCAGCCTCTGGTAGTGATGGGCCAGGCTCATCCCGCTGACCACCGGCACGTAGACTATCCTATAGCTGCCGTCCTCGGCCTCGAAGACCACGGGCGCCCTCCTGTGCTTGGTCACGTTGCCCACTGACTCAGCCATGTTGAGGCTCTCAAGGTTCACTAGGAGCCGGGCGGAGAGGGCCAGGTAGACGCCCATACCCTCCATCAAGCCTCACCCCCCGCCTTAAACCTGGAGGCCCTTGAGAGCGCCTTCACATAAATCTCCCTTAGGAAGGGGACGAGCCTGCCCTCCGACTCCAGCTTGGCGGTTATGCCGCTGAACGCCTCCACAGCCCTCTGAAGCTCCTCGGCCCCTATGCTAGGGCACCTCACCCCCTCCTCCTTCTCGAGCCTAGCCCTAGCGGCGGGGGTTGCGTCGAGGCACGTGCTCCTGAAGTCCCTTATAGCGGTGGCCAGGGCCTCGAGGGCGGTTGTCCTCTCCAGGGCGTTGCCTAGTATATCGACGTAGCCGTAGTTTCTCATTGCGGCGAAGAAGGCGAACACGTCTATTATGGGGTCTATGTCGGGGCGCCCCTTAGCCTCCTTAGGCTTCTGCTGGGCCTCGGGCAAGCGCCAACACCCCGTAAGCATATAGGCATGTATTTTCGTATAAGCTTTGTGGACCAAATCATCCACCGATAATTTTAAATTTAAATTACTTAGGTTCGTGGATATGTGCATAGCGAGTGGACTATCATATAAGCTGTTCTACGCGTCTATCCAGCCTCCAGAGACTGTCGTCCTTGTCCACTATGCCCTTTGAGTGGAGGTCTCTGAGCTTCTTGTAGAGGGTGCTCCTCACCATGTTAAGGGAGCTTCTCAGGTCCTCGGCCCTCATGGGGCCCATCCTGGAGAGGGTGTTCACGATCCTAGCTGACTCCTTGTCGAGGGATAAGATGTCGGTTAGGAGGCCGACTGGGATCTCTAGGCTGCCTTCGAAGTTCTCCCCGTAGGCTACTATCCTAGTCCGCCTCCTCACCTCGTCGCTCGAGGTTAGAGCTGCGACTGTAAGGGCTAACACGAGTATCCTGGGTCCACCGGTGACATACACCTCTACCTGCCCGTCCGGGCCCGCTAGACCGCTGGCCCTGGCTATGGCGTTTCTGGCCTCTCTGACCAGGTTCCTGCCGAGCTCCACCCTGTAGAGCTCGGAGCCTATGCCCAGGCTTGTGAGGTAGTGTGAGAGGAGCTTGTAGGCCTCCTCAACCCTCCTCCAGGACGACTCGTCGCCGCTGGCCAGCCCCACGGCTACCACGTGGCTCACAGAGCCCCTGCCCAGGTCGGCGACTCTCCTCACCACGAAGTCAATGGTGAAGCCTATGCTAGCCGCCAGCACCACGCGGCCACCCGCCAAGAGAAGCCACCTTACCGGGTGTGAGGCCCGGCGCCGGCCTATATAGCGGGGAGGTCAGCCCTCACACGGCTCCTCACTGCCTGCAGCGGGCTCGGTTCCGAAGTCGCTCTTCACCCCTTCCCCGGCTGTGACGGTTGGGCGCTGGGGGTTTATATCGGCTGGGCCCAGCATTTTTACCACTAAACGTAGTATAGGTATTCCTAGGTGGAGCCTGCGTGGGCCACGGCTACGAGTCTAGCGTCGAGCTTAGCGAGGCTGTCCTGGAGGGGTTCTACAAGGCGTTGAAGGCGAGGCTCGTCAACGACGTTATAATCGTGAGCGCGGGAGCTGCGGGCCTCGTGGCCGCCTGGAAGCTGGCGGAGGAGGGGTTCAAGGTCACGGTGCTGGAGGAGGCCGGCTACCTGGGAGGCTCTATGTGGCTCGGCGAGTACTTCATGAGCTACACTATAGTCAGGAGCCCTGCGGAGAGGATCCTGAGGGAGCTTGGTGTGCCGTTCGAGGAGTTCAGGCCGGGCCTCTACTGGGTCTACGGCCCCCTCCTAGCGGCTAAGCTCATAACCAGGGCGCTCGAGGCCGGAGCCTGGGTCCTTAACCTGGCCTCAGTGGACGACGTGATAGTTGAGAGGGGGAGGGTTAGCGGGGTCCTCGTCAGGTGGAGCCCGGTGCAGGGTCCCATAGCTATGAAGGCGGGCGTCGTGATAGACGCGTCGGGGAGGGAGGCTAAAGTCGCGGGTAGACTGGCTGAGAGAGGCCTCCTAGACCTCTCAGATTTCAGGAGGGGGGCGGCTGAGGGCGACACCGAGAGCCTTATAATGGAGCTTACCGGGGAGGCCTATCCGGGCCTCATAGTGGCGGGGCTCACGGTCGCGGAGCTAGCTGGGCTGAGCGACGCGGGGCTTCTGGTCGGGGCGACCCTCCTCTCGGGCGAGAAGGCGGCGAGGATAGCGTCGCAGATGCTGAGGGAGAGGGGGTCTAGCCCTTGAGGAGGGTGTCCAGCCTCCTCACCCCTGACATCTCATCCCACCTCACGCCGAAGGCCTGAAGCATCTGCTCGAACGCAGTCTTAACGTGGTCCAGGTACTTGTTGACGTCAACGTCGCTCAGCTTCGCCAGGGCTACAGGTCTCACGCCCACGCTATCCCTGGTCTTCACGTAGCTCACCATGTCACCCTTACCGACCATTATCCCCTCCCTCCTCAGCATCATGGCTGCCTTGACGTGCTGCGGCGTGTTCTTGGTGTACTCGCTGAGGTCCTTGGATAGCATTACTCTTATAGCGTATTCGTCGAGCGTGTAGACCCTCTTCTTTACCTTCTCGTACACTGTGGAGACGTGGCTCCTCAGCGCCTCTAGGACCTTGGGCACGTCCTCGGGCCTCTCAAGGCTGGCGAGTATCTTCACCGCCTCGGAGAACTCCTTCTTTATGAACTCGGGGGTGTTGCTCTTCTTCGCCACCATCCCCTTAATCACTATGTCGCCGTCCTCAGTGACGCCCAGGTAGTTCTTCTTGAGGCCGCTGAACACGACGAACCTGAACACCTTGTCTACCTCGAGCTCAAGCCCGAACTCCTCCTCCACGTAACGCACTATCTCCTCTAGCTTGTCCTTAGGCGGGTCCCAGACGAAGAGGCTGTCGGTGTCGCCGTAGACTATGAACAGGTTAAGCTCCCTCGCCTTGTTGAGGGTCGAAGTCAGCACTGCCCTACCCAGGGCCGTCACGCTCTCCGCCACCTGGAGGCTGTAGAGGCTGAAGGACTCGCTCCCGAAGACGCCGTAGCTCGCGTTTATGTAGACCTTCATGGCCGACTGGATTATGTCGTACCAGAGCCTCTCCTCCTCGCTCAGGCCCTTATCCTTGGCCTTCTTCTTGTAGATCCTCACCCTGAAGTCCCTTAGCAGCCCGACTATCTCGCTGCTGATACCCTGGAACTCCATGCATACCTCGTGGCCCACCTCGGGGACCCTCCTCTTTTCGCCCCTGCAGTACGGGTTGTTCACAGTCTCGTAGCTCAGATTCCACTGCTTTATCAGGGAGGGGTACAGGCTCGCGAAGTCGAGCACAACCACGTTGAAGAATACGCCCGGCGGCGGGTCGAGGACTATGGCGCCCCTATACTTCTTATCCTTAATCACGGCCTGTATCCTGGGGCCCCCGCCGCCCGTTATCTCCTTGATCTCCTCCCTGCTGGGGATCAGCCAGCCCCTCCTCCTGTGCTCCCAGTAGAGCAGACCCCTGATCCACGATGATATCTGGCTCCTCGTTATGTCCTCCACACCGAGCTTGCTAATCCTCATTATCATCACGATGAGGTTCCAGACTAGCATGTTGTTGAATGTGAGGAGCTTGAGCGTGATCCTGGCGTCCTGGTAGTTGTACTCCGCCAGCCTGCCGAGGCTGAGGTCGGGCGGCGGGACCTTGATCTCCACCTTGCTCTCGCCCAGGAGCGCCTGAGCCACAGCGTCGAGGCTCTTCTCCCTGTACCTGCCCCCGAAGGCGTAGGCCTGCAGAGCCTTGATGTCGAACAGCTTCATAAGGTCTATGTGGACGCTGGTGGTGAACGTCACGTAGTCCTGGTGGAACTCTATGGGCAGGTCCTCGGGGCTCACGCCCAGAGCCACAAGCCTGTTGTAAAGGTAGGGTACGTCGAAGTGGTCACCGTTATAGGTGACTATGACCGGGTACCTGGTTATTATCCGCAGCGTGTCAGCTAGCATGGCCCTCTCGCTATCGTAAACCTCTACCTCCACGCCCTCCGGGAGCCTATCGCCCTCCTCGAACCCCCTATCCTCCCTGTAGAGGAGCATTATCTTGCCGGGCCCGTCGGAGGGCTGGAGCGCCACGCTTATCACAGGGTAGGGCGCCTTGTCGGGGTCCGGGAGGTGGTGGGCCGCGGGGCTGTAGACTTCTATGTCGAACGCTATCATAGGCGGCTTCGGGGGCTGGCTCTCGAACATCTTAACCCAGACCCTAGCGCCCTCCCTGAACTCCCTCGAGGCCTCGGGGAAGTGCTTCTCCAGTATCCTGTCGGCCTCCTCGTCGCCTATGTCGAATACAGTCTCGACCCTGCCCGGGGAAGCCCTGACCCTCATGCCGGGTATGAGGAGCCTGTCGAATATGTAGTTGTGGTGGTACTTTATGTCGGCCTCCCAGTACCTTACACCCTTCTTCTCCGCCATCTCCCTCATGCTCTTGACCGCCAGGGGGTCGGCAGTCACGACCTTGGTGACCCTGACCTTCCTCCTGAGTATGGGGTGGAACTTAGAGACTATGTCGTACTGAACGAAGGACTCGTGCCTGGTGAAGTCGATGCCCTTCTCCCTAAGGTCCTCGGGCATGCCATCGACGAGGAAGTAGGGCCTATGACCCGTCCTGTCCACCCACTTCACGAGCCTCCCGCTGGACTCGTCGTAGACTAGGAGTACAGCCCTCCCCCTCCTGCCATCGTATCTCACGTCCAGCAGGTACCCCTCAACGGAGTCCCTGTACTCAGCGTCGCTGGGGAAGCCGGCCTCGCCGGAAGTGTCATCGCCGACGGGCGCCTCCAGCTTTAAAACCTCTACAGGCTCTACGGGCTCCTCGCCTCGTGCGCCGCTAGCGACTGCGCCGGTCCCCGTAGGCTTCCCCGCCTTAGACTCACTAGCCGGCTTGGCGATCCCGGCGGGGCCGCTATCCCCAGCCCTCCCCGGGGACCCGGGGCTCCTGGCGGGCCTTGCCCTGCGGGCCTCCCCGGGGCCCCTAGTCTTAGCGCCCCCGCCGGGGCCTAGGAAGTCGAAGAGGCTGACCCTCCTAGGCCTGGCGGGGCTCTTAGC
>JALUAM010000048.1 GCA_027051095.1 Acidilobaceae archaeon
CAACCACTACAAGCCTGGCAAGCCACTTGCCGTGTTTCCACCCGTAGAGGCTCGGTATGTAGAGCCTGGCGGGGAACCCAGACTCCGGGGTGAGCCTCCTCCCGTCAAGCTTGACGGCTAAGAACCCTTCCCTCAGGGCGTATTCGATGGGTATGATGGTCGCGTAGCCGCCCGTGCTCACGGCCACAAGCCACCTGGCCTCCTCCCTCACTCCAGCCATGCTCAGCAGCTTCGAGAGAGGCACGCCGCCCCACCTCCTACCCTTCACGCTCCACCCCGTGACGCAGTGGAATATGTCGCCCGCGTCCTCAGCCATGTCCATCAGCTCAGGGAGGCTCAGCTCCAGCCGCCTCTCCACTAGGCCCTCCACCCTCAGCCTCCAGCGGGACTCGTCTACGAACTGTATCCCCTCGACGCCGTATATCACGAAGTCCCTGATGTACTTCTGCCCCGGCGGCGGGTCCCTCTCAGGCCCCCCCTCGAGATAGGTGATCCCGAGGTTGTAGCCCTGCTCTTCCGAGAACCCGGGCCCGGCTCCAGAGAGCGAGCTGAAGTAGAGCCGGGCCGCGCCGGTCAGGGCCCCGGTAACATTGACCGGGTATCCGCCTGACTCGACCACCCTCAGGACGCCCAGCTGACTCCCGTGGTACTCCAGGTCGAAGTTGTACAGGTTGAACCTGCCCCCGAGGTACTCCCACCCGGAGAAGGAGGAGATCCTGAGCGCCCCCGCACCCAGCAGCTCCGAGAGCGCCTTGGAGGCCTCGACAGCGACCTTCACTACATCGTTGAAAGACTCTATGCCCCCGCCCTCTAGCGTGCACTCGAAGGAGAAGGGTATGCCAAGCGGCTCGTTGAACTCGCTATAGGAGACCCTGCAGCCTAGGACCTCGACCTTCACGGCAGGCCCTTTAAGTCTACGAGCCGGCAGGGTCTATTAAAATAGGGTCTAAGCGGGGGGTCTAAGACCTTGCCAGGGCCCCCGCTATCTCGTTAGCCTTTCTGACGACTTCCTCGTAGTTGGGCTCGACCGTCGGATCATCGGACACCCACTTGTACCTCACCACGCCGTCGGGGGTCACTAT
This sequence comes from Acidilobaceae archaeon, assembly GCA_027051095.1. Taxonomy (GTDB): domain Archaea; phylum Thermoproteota; class Thermoprotei_A; order Sulfolobales; family Acidilobaceae; genus Aeropyrum. The sequence goes on from JALUAM010000048.1 coordinate 1,083, forward strand.
GAAGACTGCCCTCTTAGCTATCATCTTGAGCCCCTTGATTTCCTCGTGGTACACGTTGTAGAGCTTAATGACCTCCCTGTTATAGTCGCTGAGAAGTGTGAAGCCGAGCCTATTCTCCTCCTTGAACCTCTTAAGACACCAGGGGCTGTCGACACTTATGGCTACGACCTCCGCGTTAGCCTTCTCGAGTTCAGCCATCCTATCCCTGAAGGCACATAGCTCCCTGGTGCACACGGGGCTGAAGGCCGCCGGGAAGAAGAGGAGTATGACAGGCCTGCCCTTAGCCAGTATGTCGCTGAACCTTACAACGTTGAAGTCGGGGTCTGGCAGCTCGAAGTCGGGGGCCTTCTCGCCCACCTCGACCATGCACGGCCACCAGGCTAGACCTGTTGCCTCTAGGAACGTTCAAAACCCGGAATAGTTTGAACCTGTATAAACAAACGAGTATTTAAATCCGGGCCCGGCGCCCGATTAATAGGTTTTAATTATACCCTTCCCGTTAAATATATGAACTAGTGGTCGTATCCAAGGTAGACCTGTGGTATGGGGCGGGTGTGCGTGTAGGATGAAGGATGTCTACCTGCTGGTAGGCGGGGCTCAGGGCTCGGGGCTAGAGACCACGGCCCAGGTCCTAGCCCCCGCCTTCGCTAGCCTGGGCTACGGGGTGCTCGCCAACAGGGAGTACTTCAGCAACATAGTGGGGAGGCATAGCTACATCCACATGAGGATCTCGGCCTCAGGGGAGCCTCGGGCCCTGAGCTACCCTGTAGACTTCGTCGGCGCCATGGACGCTGAGAGCATCTTCACCCACTGGGACGACGTCAGGGAGGGCGGCTACCTGCTCTACGACCTGGGGGTGGCTAGAACCAGGCTCGTCCAGATCTCTAGCATGGAGCCCGAGCTCAGGGCGAGGCTAATGGAGAAGTTCAAGGAGCTGGGTGTGCAGCCGACCGTTCAGGGAGTGGTAGAGTACCTTGAGAAGGAGAGGGGGGTTAAGGTCATAGGGATTAGTTTTAACGCTGTCTTCGACGTCCTAGTCAAAAAGTTCGGGGTGGCCAGGGCTCAGGCCCAGAGGTTCAGGAGTAGCATACTCATAGGGGCTATTGTGGGCCTCACAGGCCTAGACATGGAGGCTGTCGAGCTGGGCTTAGAGAGGAGGTTTGGCGCCAGGAAGAAGGTGTTAGAGATTAACAAGGAGCTGGTGAGGAGTATAGCAGAGGAGGTTTCAAGCGAGCATGGCACCCCCCTCAGGCTGGAGCCTCCCGAAGGCGGCCCCAGGGAGTACGTGGTTGCCACTGGCAACGACGTCGTGGCTATGGCTAAGATAGTGGGAGGGGTTAAGTACCAGTCTTACTACCCGATAACCCCCGCCAGCGACGAGAGCGTGTTCCTAGAGGCTAACGAGCACTTGGCGGTGGATGGCAGGGATCTGGGCAACATAGT
>JALUAM010000049.1 GCA_027051095.1 Acidilobaceae archaeon
TCTCGAGGCTGCTCTCTATGGGCGGGGGCCCTAGCCAGGAACACCATTGGGCCCCCGCCCATAGAGAGCAGCCTCGAGAGGCCCCTCCCACCGCCCTCATCAACGCCCGCAACGCTGAACTCAAGCAGAGACTCCACAGCAGAGGCGCCCGCATCGGCGACCCTGACCCTCAGGGGCGGGGGAGCCCTAACCCCAGCGCCGCCCGGGAGAGAGCTGTCTAGCACGACGCCGCTGACATCCAACTCCACAGTTCCGGAGGCGAGAAGGATGGCGGGCTCAAGGACGCCGCCCAGGCGGGGCCTCCGCGGAGCTGCGAAGGGAAGGGAGGCGTCCAGCTCAGCCCCAGGAACAATCCTAGGAGCGCCGGCCGCGAAGACCATGGCGGGCTCTATACCACCTCCAACCCCTAGCTCGACACGCCTGAAACCGCCAGAGCCCCCAGAACCGCCACTGCCCTCAGCAGCGCGGGGCCCACGGCCACCACTAGCAGCGAAGCCGGCCTCCCCCGCCAGGTCCTCCCTAACACGCTCGCCCAGCCTGCTCACGGCTAACCACCCTCACTTGTACGCTATCATAACAATGGGGACGTGCGGCCCCACTACAGCGGCGAGGCCGGCAACGCTGGCAGCGCTAACTACCTGCGTAAACTCCAGCGAATCAACGATTACGTCCCCAACAACAGCATCGCCGTCGATGAAGGAGACGCCTGCTTTAGCTACTTGATATGAGAATAAGCCGTAGTAGATGCTTGCGACACCGTGAACTACGCACGAGAACGGTTGACTTATAGAATTTGAACTTAACTTTAGAGTATCAATTAAATTAGTAATTGCTTGTTTTAGATTTGCTGGAAGTTGATCGACTATGTAGCTGAATTCGATAATAATAGTGTCCTTGTTGAGAAGTAGTCTTGAATGCTCATTTCTAATTAGTGATAGGAGCGAGTATGCGTGACATGATACCTCGTCTACTAATGCCGCCAGCTTGTCACGCGTCACCGTGTAGACGGAGTACTCGGGCTTCTTACTATTTTCGATGGCCGCCTCCGGCTCGATGCCCATGTCTCTTAGCCTGTCGTCCCCGGGCATCTTCAGGCCTAGCCATTCCGAGGCCCATCTAGGCGATATAGCCCTCAAGGCTTGGATCGCCGCGGGAGAGGGATGCGATACAGGTAGAACCTTGATCGCGTCTGCTATTAGGCGGGCCAGCGCCTCGAGCACCGCTTGAGGCTCCGTGGAGTACTCGACACCCTTCTCAGCCTCTCGGGGGCTCCGGCCTGCAGCCTGGAGCAGGCGCCCCGCGCTTAAAGCCAGATTCTCTACTTCTTTCGTGAAATCTGCGCTCTCGGCATTTAGCGTGAACGCGGACTTAGTAATATCGTTGCTGCTTTCGAGGAGTCTCCTTATTTCATCGTCAAGTCCTTTTATCTTGAAGAGTAGCCTTGAGAGCAGGTATGCGCCGCGGGGCTTCCCGTAGCCGCCTACTAGCAGTACTAGCGCCTCCTTATCGCGCGAAGCTAGCTCCCCCAGGGTCATGCCGTCTATCCTGCTGCTGAGGTCGTCGCGTATGCGTAGCCACCTGACAGTGCTCCTATAGACGTTTTCGACTGCGTCGAGGTATTCGTTGAACGTGTTCGGGTCGAGCCCCCTGCTGACGATTCTCTTAAGGACCTCGGCCCCCCTGAGGGCGGCGAGGGTTATCAGGGTGTCAGGCAAGCTGTTACCCCTCAAGACTAAAACAGTATAGTCGCTATGGGATATGCCTTGATAGCTCCGCGGGAGCTTCTAGGCCTTCTTCCTCCTCTTGAGGTCCCTCTCGGAGACCATTTCCTCCTTGACTGTCAGCATCTTGGATAGTGTCTTCCACTGGCTGGGCTCTATGTTCATTATCCAGGCGGGCACGTTCTTTATGAACTCGTATGCCTCCTCCCAGCTGTCGAGTCCCAGGGCCTCGGCCAGCTGCTCTAGCGTCATCTCAGTGGTCCTGTACCTCTTCAGGACTGCTAGGACCTGCTCGTCTATGACTATCTCCTTCTCCCCCGCCTTCACCTTGAAGACCCTCTCCTCTGCCAACGCTCTCAGCCCCCCGGGGCTGTGTTAACGCTCCAGGCCTATTCTGCTAGCCCTCGCCCCGGGCCAGGGCGGGGTCGTAGATCACCTCCAGCTTGTCGAGCGCCTCTAGCACCCTCCTCGCAAGCGTCATAGCCCTTGTCCTTAGACCCGGGGGCAGGCCTGTTAGGACCTCCTCGAGCGCCTTAGAGTAGTTCCTGTGCTTCCTGTTCAGCTCGTACCAGTTCACGCCTGCCAGCGCCTTCTCCACCCCCTCGTCCCTGGGTAGCAGGCCAGCGAGCATCATGACCGCTATTATCGGGTAGCCCACGTAGCCCCTGTGCAGTGTCCCGTTGTCGTCGCTGTAGGCCCTGACGGTCCTGCCTGAGGGGGCTACCGCTACGGTATACTCCAGGGGCCTCCCGCTGCTCCTCACGACGGCCCTGTAGACTGGGGGGCCGCTCAGGACCTCAACCCTCCCCCCGCCTATGGCCCCCGCCGCCTCGAGGGCCTTCACCAGCGGCGGCCTCCTCAGCCTGGAGCCCGGAGATGCCAAGCCCCGGCCCCGCGGTATTGGGTTGCGGCTTGGGAGGCTTGAGCTGGGCTGCTCTATGCCAGCGCTGATATACCGGGGGCGGGCCTAGATTTAGTGTGGGTGCTGGGTGGGTTGGAGCTGGGCCTCCTAGAGAAGGGGGTCCTCGCGGCTGTTCTTAGGGGGTATACGGGCGAGGAGGAGCTGCTGGGGCTCTTCAGGGGGGTTGACCCGGAGGTGGTCAGGGCAGCCCTCAGGCGCCTGGTCTCCATGGGGCTGCTGAGGCCCGTTGAGAGGAGGAGGCTCCTCTTCTTCAGGGAGAGGGGCTACGTGCTCACCGAGGATGGTTTGAGGGCGGCTGAGAGGGCGCTCTCGGAGATAAGGGAGATTGTGAGGCGCCACGCGGCTAGGAGGGGCGCCCTGGGCGTCGAGGGCCTCGAGCCCTGGCTCATAGCGCTGGCGGCCGCGCTCGGCCTCATAGCCGCCTGGGAGCTAGGCGAGGCACTGGCTGAGGCCGCCGAGGGGTTCGAGGCCGACTGGGGGGACGCTGGGCTGGAGGGCTTCGAGCTCTAGCGGCGGCCCCCGCAGGCCTCCTCCCTCCTCCTTAGGGCCTCCCTCGCCGCGGTAGCTATAATCCTGTACGCCTCCTCCACGTTGTAGACGCTCGTGTCGACCACGACGTCAAATATACTCGTATCCCATATGTCGACGCCGTAGAGCCTGAGAAACCTCTCCCTCTGGCTCCACTCCCTGGCGAGCGTCTCCTTGAGGGCGCTCCACACGTCGACGCCGTCCCTCGAGGCTATCCTCTCCACCCTGACGGGGAGCGGCGCCTTAACGTAGACTAGGAGGTCCGCGGAGCCAGCCAAGAGCCAGGCTGCGAGGTGGCTGTCAATCACGAGGCCCCCCCGGCCTGCAGCCTCCACAGTGGCCCTGTCTATCATGAGGTCTATGCTGGGATCCCTCTCGGCCAGCCTGCTCAGCTCCTCCAGGCTAAGCCCCCTCTCCGCGGCGATCCTCCTGAAGATGGAGCCAGTGCTATAGTACTCCAGGCCCAGGTCCTCCGCGAGCCTGCGGGCGTAGGTGGACTTGCCGCTACCCGGCGGGCCCGAGACTACGATGACAGGACCCCGCGAGCAATCTGCTCGAAGATCAGCTCTGCGAGGCAGGTGCCGCAAAGCACGCCCCCATAGGGCCTCTCCGGCCTCTTAGCAGTCTTAGGCAGCTTCCTCAGCTCGCTAGGCCTGAGCCTGGGCACACCATTAAGCGGCCTGCCGCACCTGGCGCAGCGGGCCGGCTTAGGCTTCCTCTTCTCGAAGTGGATCACGACCTCCCCGCCGGGAGTCCTCCTTATAACCCTCCTCCAGCTCCTAGTACGGTACATCGGCCTTACCATGCCGGAACCCCCCATACCCGTACACGGGGGCGCTCCGAGGGTATTATAGGAAAAGAAGTGAGGGGGGAAGGGGGAGAGCGCGGGGCGCCCCCCATACGGGATTCAACAACGCTTTAAAAAAGAGGGAATTGAAGGGTCACGGCTCGACTATGAAGACTCCCCACATGCCCTTAGGGCCGTGGTTCGGCACAGGGCACTGGTAGTAGTACTCTCCAGGCTGCGAGGCGACGAAGATCACTGAGCCCTCGCCGCCGGGGGGTATCGGGTTGTTCGGCGGGCCCACTATAGCGTTGAAGAGGACCACGGGGTTTGTCTTCTCCACGCTCTGGACTATCGCGACACCATGCCTAAGGTTGCCCAGGTTGACTAGCCTGAGCTCAACCACCTGGCCAGCCTTAACCCTGATCTCGGGGCCGGGCGAGGTTATATTGTCGGGTGATAGGCCGAAGCCGAACCTGCCTCCCGGCAGCTCATCAGCGTAAAGGACTATAGTGACGTCGGGCTGTAGCTGGGCGGGGGCGGCGCCTCCCGGGACGCCGCCGAGGGCGGCGCCCTCCTGGCCGGCCTGGGGTACCTGGAGGTCGAATAGGAAGGCGCCTATCACGCCTAGCCATATGGCTAGCGCGGCGAGTATGGTAGCCGGTATGTAGTACTTCTCTGCTATCAGCCAGAGCCTCTCCTTGAGGCTAGCCCCGTGGGCCTCGCCAGCCATCACGGCATCACCTGCCTACCGAATATCATGTTCAGGAAGAGTAGCGACACGATGATCACTGTTATCACTGTGAAGAGCTGGACGCCCCAGCCCTCCCAGACTATGTCCATGAATATAGCCGCTATGTAGAGGGTCACGGCTGCCACGGCTATCGCCAGGGGGAGGCCGCCTGTCAGGCTGCCAGTTACAGCGCCGATTGCCAGGGCGACCAGCAGGCCCGACGCTATGAACCCTGAGGCTACCGCCCAGAGCAGCTTCCTCCTCTCCCTGAGCCTCGCGACGACGTCGATCCTCTCCTCTCCGCCGGCCACGGCCGCTCACCTCAGAATATGTAGGTCACGCCGAAGATCGCTGCCGTTACGGCGGCAAGGAAGCCCCAGTAGACGGCTAGCGAGTCGATAGTGTCCGGCACGTGGCCCGTGAAGCCCCTCACCCAGACCTTTAGCAGCAGGTAGACTGCTACCAGTAGGCCGGCGGCCAGGTGGAGGGCGTGGGACAGAGCTGTCACGGCGGAGGTCGCTATGGCCGGGTCGGCGAGGGTGAAGCCTGCCGAGAAGGTGCCCAGCCAGTCTAGACCGGTAACCACTAGGTAGGCTATGCCTAGCACTATCGAGAGCGCTAGGCCCGCGAGTGTGAGGGTTCTGTCGCCGAGCTTAGCGCCCCTGGCAGCCGCGTACATGAACACTGCGCTCCACAGCATCAAGAGGGCGCCTATCAGGCCAAGCAGTATGTTGTGGGTTACGAGGCCTGGCAGGGTGGTCGGGGCCTCCAGCCTCACGAATATGTAGGCTCCTATCAGGCCCGCGAAGAACACTGCGTCGCCGAACAGGAAGAAGTACATGCCCAGCTTGACCCTGTGTATGCTCTCGAAGGGCCACCTCTCCTTGTACTCCGGCGGCTCCTCCAGCTTGAACCTCTCGTAGAAGTCGTCCCTGAACCAGCCGTACACAGCGTAGGCAGATATTATAGCGCCTGCCACCATGAGCGGCAGGGCGAACTTAGCCTGGGCTATCCACATGCCCAGGCCTAGCAGGAAGAGGAACGGGCCTAGACTGATCAGCAGTGGCCACGGGCTCAGGTGCTCGCCCTCGTGGGAGTTGTGAGCGTGAGCGGCCGGCTTGGCGCCGTCAGCCATGAGCACCATCAGCCTGTTGCCCTGAACCACCGGTATGCCCTCGAAGTTGTACTCCGGCGGCGGGGACTCGATCACCCACTCATAGCTCCAGGCGCCCCACGGGTTCTTGTCGACCCTGGGCCCGTGCTTCATCGAGTAGAGCAGGTTGGCGAACATTATCAGGTGGCTGAGGCCGAATATGAAGCCTCCCACCGTGGCTATGAAGTTGAGCGGTCCCCAGCCGGTCCACTCGGGGTAGGTGTAGATCCTCCTGGGCATGTCTATGAGGAAGAACATCGGGAAGTAGAGCAGGTTGAAGCCTATGAATGACACTATGAAGTGAATCTTGCCGAGCGTCTCGTTGTACATTCTACCCGTCATCTTGGGGAACCAGTAGTAGAGGCCTCCGAAGAGCGCGAAGAGGGCGGCACCGACCATCACGTAGTGGAAGTGGGCTACGACCCAGTAGCTGCCCCTGTTAGCTATGTCAAGGACAGGGTTGGAGTTGAAGACTCCGCTGAACCCGCCTATGATGAACACTGCTATGGAGCCTAGCGCGAAGAGCATGGGGGTTGTCAGCTTGATGGCGCCTCCTATCATGGAGAGTATTGCCAGTATCGTTATGACGCCGAAGGGCACGGAGATCAGCTCGGTAGTGAACATGTGGAACTTGAGGTACTGCAGGTTAATGCCGGTCATGAACATGTGGTGAGCATAGACTCCGAAGCTAAGGGCAGCTGCAGCGCCGAACGCCGCTATGATCACCTTCCTGCCGAGCAGCGGCCTCCTGCTGAACACTGATATCATGTCGAGGGCTAGGGCGAGGCCGGGGAACAGCACTATGTAGACCTCTGGGTGGCCGAAGAACCAGAAGAGGTGGTCCCAGAGTATGGCGCCCTTGGGGGCCTCAAATATCGTTGCTCCTAGGATCCTGTCGGCTGCTAGCAGTATCAGGCCTGCCTGTAGCGAGGGGAACGCCCATAGCATCATTAGCACTGTGAAGAATATGCCCCAGACGAACATCGGCAAGCCGAGCATCTTGTAGCCCTTAGCCCTGAGCTGGAATATCGTTACCAGGAAGTTCACGGTGCCGACGGTGACGGATGCTATCAGCATTAGGAGGCCGAACGCCGTGAGGTTGGCTCCGAAGTTGGGCGTGTAGGTCTCAGTGTTCAGGGGGGCGTAGGCGGTCCAGCCGAAGTCTGCGGCCCCGCCCGGCATGAAGAAGCCAGCTATCACCAGCAGGCCTCCGAAGAGGAGCAGCCAGTAGCTGAGGGCGTTCAGCCTCGGGAACGCCATGTCCTTGGCTCCGATCTGGATCGGCACGAAGTAGTTGGCGAATGCGAATGCGAGCGGCGATATGAACCAGAACACCATTATGAGGCCGTGGTTCGTTATCGCCTGGTTGAACTTGGCGGCGTCGAGGAAGTCGTTCTCTGGCACGCTGAGCTGTATCCTGAAGAGCAGCGCCAGCGTGCCTCCGATGATGAAGAAGTACAGCGAGGTTACCAGGTAGAGTATGCCCACGTCCTTGTGGTTAGTAGTGAAGAGCCACCTCTTGATCTGGAGGGTCGAACTCATCACTGCTCACCCCCCTCGGACTCGAGCTTCTCAGACTGGGACTCATACCAGAAGTCGAAGACCTCGGGCGGCAGGACTATCGCCTTGGTTATCATCTCCGCGTGGCCCACTCCGCACAGCTCGTAGCACTGAACCCTGTAGGTGCCAGGCTTCTCCGGCACGGTCCATGTGACGTTGACCTGGCCTGGTATAGCGTCGACCTTGACCCTGAGGTCTGGTATTGAGAACGCGTGGAACACGTCCTCGCTCGTCACCTTGAATATCACTGGCCGCCCAGCCGGCAGGTACAGTATGTCGGTTTCAACGCCGTTCGGGTACCTGAACGTCCAGCCCCACTGGAACCCGATCACCTCGACCACCAGGACCCCATCCGCCTCGCCGGCCTGGAGCTCCTCTATGTCGACGTTGTACTTCTCCTCGAGCGTGGCGGCTAGCTTGTTAACCGCCAGGTAGCTCTCGACGAATATGGCTATGAAGGACGCCGCTATCAGGATGACTATCACGGCGAGGTAGGCCATCCTGCCCCTCTCGCCCGGTATCACGCCGGGCTGTATCTCGTCGACGGCCTGCCTCCTCCTAGAATAGATCCAGGGAATCAGGACTAGGCCCGCGTAGACGACTACGCCGAGTATTATAGCTACGGTAAGGTAGAATCCGAATAGGTCCCACCAGATCCTCGCGGTCTCGGAGAGCTCAGCCGGGTTGAAGGGGTAGTGGAACACCGCCCATCACCCCTCCACGACTATAACCTGGTTGAACATGCCCTCCTCGGCGTGGGTGCCGGGGAACGTGCCCTCCTGCTTCAGGCACGCTATGATGTAGATGCCCGGCTCAAGGAACGTGAAGGTGACCACCGTGCTCTCGCCGGGCTCAAGCTCGATCATGAGCTCCTCGCCCTCGATCTTACCGGCGAATGCCTTCTCAAGCATCTCCTCCATTATCATCTCGTGCCTCTCGTCAACGATCTCCATTATCTCCTCTACGCTCAGCTCCGGGTTCTCCTGTTGCAGCCTCAGGGAGGCCTCCTTGATCATGTTGGCCATCATCTCTAGGTCCGCGACGAACATGACCTCGTGCTCCGCGGAGCCCTCGTTCACGATTCTGAACACCACGGGCTGGCCAACCTTCACTATAATCGGGTCGGGCTCAGGCTCGATGACGTACTCGCTGAGCCTTATAATATAAATGTCTTGCGGCGGCCCGGCGAGGTTCTCGCCGAATACCATGAAGTAGCCGAGGGCGACCGATGTGGCTGCGAAGAAGATGACGCCAATCGCTATCGCAGCCAGGAGCGCTACGTTGTTGCCTCCATTAGCGGCCTCGGATGCCATGTCAACGCCACCCATTCTCCACTTTAAACCCATTCTATAATGGGGATGCCGAATTCAATCCTAGCTGGCACTGTGAGCGTTCAAATACGTGTTTACAGGTATCAAGACGGGTACAATGCTTATATAACGGATAATGTTAACCTTTTAGGATAACTCAAATATGGTTTGTTTTGTAAACAACCGTTACAGTATATAACCTGCGGGTTAATTATATTTTCGCCTGGTCCACGCTCTTGGGAGCGAGGGTTGAGGCTTGGGGGAGGCGGTTAAAGAGTTTAAGGGTGAGGCACGCATAGGGAAGGCCATGAAGGAGTTCCTCACATTCACCCTGAGGCCCGAGGACTTCTCGAGCCCCGTAGCGCTCCAGATGGCGCTCTCCAGGATATACGAGGGGCTTATGAGGATGATGCAGGAGGGAGGCCCCAAGCCCACATACATAGCCGAGGTGAGGTTCAAGGACGACATGGGTAACACTGTTGTCATAGCTGTGGACCTCGGAGGGGAGACCCCTCCGTTCTCCAGCGACAGGGTGAAGGCTAGGATAAGGGTTGAGCTTTACGAGGAGGAGGAAGGCTAGAGGGCCAGCCCGGGCGAGTACAGCCTCTCGAGGCCCAGCGAGATCTCCCTCGCGTGCTTAGAGACCTCCTCAAGCGCCCTGAACACGCTCTTCGACGCCCTGAAGCCTAGCGGCCTCTCCACGGGCCCCTCGCCAGCCTCTATCTTGGCTAGGACCCCCTCAGGGTCTCCATACCTGCTCGCCAGGATTCCTAGCCACACTGAGTTCTCCCCGGGAGATATACCCTCGAGGGCAGCGGGGTCAAGGCTTACGATGCCCAGCCCGGAGGCCGCCGCGAGGGCCAGATTGCAGCTGGTCATGACGCCCCCTGCGCCGGAAGCGCCGCTCATCCTAAGCTCCATGAGGGCCTCGTAGCACGCAGCGAACGCAGCCCTCTGAGACCTTACAGCCGTGCTACACGTTATCAGCCTCGACAGCTCCCTGCCGTTGCGGGCACCCATCAGGGCGGCCTCCACGAGAAGCCTAGCCTTAGTCTTAAATATCAGCCCAGACGCTATCAGGAACGCGAGCCTCGCCTTGGGCGAGTCGGAGGGCACCTTCTCGAGGGCCTCGGAAGCCCGGTACCCCAGCTCGGTGAGGAACACCGCAACCTTGCCCCCAACCCTGGCGGCGTATACGTGGCCCAGCGACTCGAGCAGGGCAACCACCATCCTAGGCTTCTCACTCCTGCCCTTAGCCCCTCCTGGGGCCAGCTTCGTTATGCCTGGCGCCTTCCTAGCGGCCCCGGCTATATGCTTCAGCGTTAGACCCCCCACCAGGCTTTCGGCTCTGAGCGCGGGGACTGCCGAGGGGTTGAGCAGCGCCCCGGCTATAGCCGATACCTCCTCCACGGCTTTACTCTTGGTCTCCCTCAGCCTAGCGAGGGCTCCCAGCAGCTTAGGCACGCCTTTAACCGTGAAGTACCACTCCAACGTGCAGGCCCCCGCGGCTCTCTACACCAACGATTCCTCTTTTAAACATTAAATGATTACATGCAAGTTACCATTTAACGTGGAATTCGTAACACACCGGCTGATAAACCCCCTCGCCTCGGGGCTCCTGTTGTGGACTCGCACGGCGGGAGCGGAAGGGTCGAGTCCATAGCTAAGACTGCCGAGAAGTACCCGCCTGAGAGGCTGGCCGAGCTCCAGGTCATAGGGTTTAGGACCTACTTTGACATGCTGCGCAGGGATATAAAGCTTGTCGAGGCGGGCGAGCTACTCAGCTACTCCATCTACGTCGAGGGCTACTATGGTAGCGGCAAGACGTTTTTCCTTAGGAAGCTCGCGTCGTCGGCTGCAGCCATGAGGAGAGTAGTGCCCATCTACATCTACATGGGGAGGCTGGGGGGCGGAGGACCCCTACTCCTCCTAGACCACCTGGAGGACTACGTAGCGGATGTGAGGAGCTACGTGGACACAGGCAAGCCTTCAACGCTCACCGTGGGGCTCAGGGATGACTGGGTCGGGAAGCTCGAGGTCTTGGAGGGCTGCCTGGAGGAGGCCAAGGCCGAGGCTGACAAGGGGTCGAAGCCCCGCGTCAGGGCATTCTACACGGCGTTGAAGTGTATAGACCGGAGGGGCATGGTGCCCTTCGTGGTTTTCGACGAGATGGAGAGGCTTGTGCTAGGCGAGCTGGTGGCTTCCGTGGGTAGCAGGCCCGTGGTGGAGGAGTACGCGGAGTTCCTGAGGACCTACCACGAGCTTGTCAGGGGGCAGATTGTGAGGGGAGTTGTTGCAGCGGCCTTCACGGCCCACCCGAAGGTCCTGCTGAGAAGGGCTATTGACGGGGCGGGCAGGAGGCTCATAGAGACGCTCTCGCAGGCTATGAACAAGGACTTTGTAAACCACCCGGAGGAGTTCCCCCTCGTGGAAAGGAGGATCACGTACGACCGTGAAGTGAGGCTCGTCTGGGACGAGGGGAAGCTTATGAAGCTCGTCGAGGAGCTGGGGCTCCCCCTCGACCAGTGCGTTGTCAGGACTGTGGCTAGAGTACTTCCCACGCCGAGAGCGATCATAAGCTTAGCCCACGAGGCTGAGGGGCGCGGCGTCCTGGGCTGTGAGGGGCTGGCGGATATCGTGGGCGGGAGGCTTAGGGAGTTAGTGCTTGCCCTAGAGAGGGCTAGGGTCACGGACGAGAAGGGTAAGTCGAGGCCTCTCGTGACCCGTAGCTCGAAGTGGCTCTACAGGTTCCGCGAGCTCGTTGAATCCGGAGTCTGGTACGTAGAGCCAGGGGGCGAGGAGAGGCTGGTTAAGCTGGGGTGGGCCGGCGGGAGGGTTTTAGACGCGCTGAGGGACCTCAAGTCTAGGTGCCTCGTGGAGGAGCACGGCAGGGT
>JALUAM010000050.1 GCA_027051095.1 Acidilobaceae archaeon
CCATTCATAGGGGCCCCTGCGCTCTACGCTATGTTTGTTGCCGGCGGCATGCTTAGGCCCACCACAGACGAGACGATGATCCTAGTGGAGTTCGGTCTTTGGGGCGCCCTGCTCCTAGCCCTGGGAATAATGATGTCGAGGGTTACACCTCCACCCCTAACCAGGGGCTCGGCTATACTCATAACAGTGCTAGTCTGGATAATGGTGCCTCTCATATCATCGGTACCGCTTGCCCAGACCCTGGAGATCAGTATAGTCGACGCTGTATTCGAGGCTGTTGCGGGGTGGACCACTACGGGGCTCACAATAATGGTTGGAGGTTATAGCAGCCAGGGAGGCTATGTGCCCAGCGTAGAAGAGCTCCCCGAGACAGTGAAGATCTGGAGGTCACTCATACAGTGGGAAGGCGGGGTCGGCATAGTCATATTCACCCTGGCGTTCCTAGCGCGGCCCGGGATCTCTGCTGCAGCCCTCTACCTTGCTGAGGGCAGGTATGAGAGGTTGGAGGCGAGCCTGAAGAGGAGTGCGTTCAAGATGACTCAGGTATACATAGTATTCACGATGATAGGCACGGCTGTGATGGCCCTCCTCGGGATGGACGTTTACTCGGCTCTACTCCACTCGATGACGGCTATATCCACGGCAGGCTTCTCTACGTGGGATGAGAGCATAGGTCAGTTCAAGGGGTCAACTCTGATCTATATAGCTACAATGGCAGTCTCCTTCGCGGGGGCTATGAGCTTTGCAGACCTAGACAACATTATATCGCTGAGGCTGAGAAGGCTCCTAGCCAGCCCTGAGCTCAAGGCTCAGGTGTTACTAGCCGTCGCGGCCTCCCTGATAGCTCTGCTGATATGGAGCAGGAGCCCCGAGATGAGGGAGGAGTACCTGGCCATAGACGCGGTATACAATGCTCTCTCAGCCCTCACAACGGTTGGCTACAGCACTGCCAGCCTCGAGAACGTGCCCAGCTCATACCTAGTCCTCTTAATAGTACTAAGCTTCATAGGGGGTAGCGCGTTCAGCACTGCAGGCGGCATCAAGGTGCTTAGGCTGCTGATAGCGATAAAGGTTATAGAGATAGAGGCTAGGAGCCTCTCCATGCCCAGAGGCTACGTGCCGAGGAAGAGGATCGGCCACCTCAAGCTGGACGAGGCAATAATGAGGAGGTCCCTGGCAGTAATAGCGGCGTTCATGCTAGCATACGCAGTGCTACTTATAACAGCATTCACGCTCTACTCTGACATGTACGAGCCCATGAAGCTCATATTCGAGGTTACTAGCGCCCTGGCCAATATAGGCTTGAGCACCGGGGTCACCTCGCCGGAGGCCCCCTTAGGCCTCAAGCTCATACTGATAATAGGCATGCTGCTGGGAAGACTGGAGGTAGTGCCCTACATAGTAGCGCTTTCATACCTAGTGAGGTTTGTAAGGCATTAACAATCGCTCTCCGGAAGAAGACCAGATTTCAGCAGCGAGAACTGGTCGAGAGCTATAGAGGCGACTACAACGTCTATAACAAGGATCCCGTAGGTCTCTAGCACTGCGGCGCTAGCCACCCCACCAGGGCTTCTATAGTCAACGCTAGGGCCGCGCGGCAACCGAAAAAGGCGGGGGGCCTAGTCCCGCGGGAATACGTCTATCAAGGCTAGGAAAACCCTAGCCATCACCATATAACTTGCTCCCGCGATTCCAGCCCTACTAGAATGAGCCTAGACTGACAGAGGACGTAGATGCCGACGAGAGCCCCCACGGTTATAAGGTCATAGTTGTAAATCCAGAGCATTCTAGCACTAGGCCCGCCAAGATCGCTGAAAGCGTCCCTCATGAAACAAACTACTCGGAATTAACAATCTAAGCAGCGCCTATAACTATCCATGCAGAAACGGCGGCGAAGGGGCAGAAAAGTACGCAGACCTTGAGCCCTGCCTGGCGCTCAAGATGCATCACAATCTAAACTGATACGATATAATGGAGGCTTGTTCTTGCGCGCTAGTAAGCTGGCTGTAAGGAAGGGTCTTTACTAGGAGACTGTGGCCTCAAGGAGCGACTCGATGAAATATCATTTAAAGACGAGATAGGAGAGACTCTTTCACGCTTGAGGGGCTTCGGGAAGACCTTAAGGCGCGTGACTAGTTAAAAAGGGGCTAAACGCTAAAAGTTTATCCCCCATTCCGCTCTTCCTACCCGCTTTTAGCTCTTACTCTTCTCTTACCGGGCGAGGGTCATCCCAGCTCTAGAAGGTTGGTTTTTAAGACCTTGGATTAGCGGTGGCCGGGGGTTGCCTGAGGGGGAGTGTGAGGAGGCTAAGAAGGACATGGCTCTTCTCGCTTTTCTGGCTAGGAGGGTAGCTGTGTTTGCTTCCGCCGCCGCGGGTGCTTACTCCTTCTTTGCTTTCGGCATGAGCATAGCAGGGTTTGTAGCTGTATCAGGTCCCGTGGCGAGGCTTCTGGGCGTTGAGCCCGGGGGTCTAGTAATCGTTCTGGCCGTGATGCTGGGCATAGCGGCCTCTCTAGCGCTCATAGCCCTCATACCGGGGCCCGTGTGGAGGTGGCTTGCCTCTCAGGGGTTCGCGGGCCAGTGGACTACTAGGGATACGGTGGCAAGTATGACGGCATTTATCGGGGGATTCGCCCTAGCCTACGCGGCTTCTCCGGCCCTCGGCGAGTGGTATCCTCCCGTCGCCTGGTACCTGGGCCTGGCTTTCGCCTTCACAGCGCTCTACGTCTACGATAGGGTTTGGGGTAGGACCTACGCGGCCCCTACATTCGGAGTTGCTGCAGCTTTAATAGCGGTCACAGCCCCCATACCGCTCTACATAGCCTGGTCCATGGGCCCGGACGAGGCGTCTTCTGTTGCAGCCGGGTTAATGCTGCTGTCGTACCTAGCCGCGGGCAGCTACGCATTGAGAAAGGCTGCCGGCGCCCTGGAGGGGTAGGAGTTTGAGTAAAGAGCGCGAGCCAGGGCTCGATAATGTCCTGGCTAGGCCTAAGAGGCTCGCAATAGCCGCCCTACTATACCTCAGAGGGCCCACTACCATGGCAGAGCTTAGAAGAGCGCTTGGAATGTCATGGGGGGACCTCGACAGCAACCTAAGAGCCCTAAGAGAGGCAGGCTACGTAGAGGTTAGAAAGATACCGACGCTTAAGGGCCCGAGGACCATGGTAACGCTTACACAGCTGGGCAGAAAGCGCTTCGAAGAGACAGTAGATATCCTAGAGAGGATAATAGCCGAGGTGAGAAGAGCCAGAAAGACCCAGAGAGGCCCCCAAGGCTCTGGGAGCGCAAGCCCAGGCAAGTCTAAGATACTAGTCTCTTTAACCGACGAACTCCCAAGCAGGACTTAAAGTGTTTCACTCTCGAGTCTATGAGTGAATGTAAACCTAGAGTAGTCAAATTGTATGGTGCGGGGGGTGGGATTTGAACCCACGCAGGCCTACGCCAACGGGTCTTAAGCCCGCCCCCTTTGGCCAGGCTCGGGCACCCCCGCGCCCATAACGCATATATTCAGGCTAGGGGGGTAAATAATTCCGTCGTAGTGGAGAGCCTCCTAGCGGTGCGAGGAGCATTGTGGTTCGGCTGCTTGAGTGGAGGAGCGGAGAGATTTCTTAGGGCTGAGCTGTTGAGGGAGGCTAGGGGTATAGACGAGGCTAACATAGTCCCCTCTAGCTTGTTAAAGAGGGGCTGGGAGCTAGGCCTTTTCGATATTGAGAGCGTGGAGTGTCTTCTGGAGGCTGTCAGAGCAGCGTCGTACTCTAGTAGGGGTTACGCTCATGTGATCCTGGTTCACGGATCGTCGCGCCTAGGCGTAGGCGGAGGGCGGGGTCTCTACGCTCTGAGTATAACAGAGCCCCGCGGCGGCACGGACGTGAGGGGCAACCTCGAGACTAGGGCTAGGGAGGAGGGAGGTTACTATGTAGTAGAGGGTTCTAAGATGTTCACTAGTAACGCCCTCTACGCTGACACGTTCATAGTTCTAGCTGACGCCTCGGGCGAGCCAGCCATAATGGCATGTCCTAGGAGCCGCGAGATCGTTGTAGAGCCTCTCAATCTATCAGGGTTCAGGGGCTCCGGCGTGGGGGCTGTCAAGTACCTCGGGGCTAAGTGTGAAAGGGTCACGCCGCCGGGCGTAGACGGGGTCAGGGCGGCGCTCGAGTACATAAACGTGGGGAGGCTGGGCTACGCCGCCATAGCCCTCGGCATAGCTGACAGAGCGCTGGACCTTGTAGTCGAGGCTGCCAGCGGGAAGACCATCTTCGGTAAGAGGCTCATAGACTATCAAGGTCTTAGATGGATGATCGCCTGGCTGGAGGCTAGGTCCTCGGCCCTCGAGGCCCTGGTAGAGAGGGCTGCAAAGGGGGGCAAGGTGGACCCTGAGAGGGCCGCGGCGGCTAAGGTCCTAGCAGGTGAGCTCGCGAGGGAGGCCGCGTGGCTCGCAGTTCAGGTCCTAGGGGGCAGGGGGCTGGAGATGTGGGGTGAGGCTGAGAGGATGCAGAGGGATGCGAGGGTGATCGATATAGGCGAGGGTGCTAGGGAGGTGCTATTAGACTTCATAGCCTCGAGGAGCGTTAAAAAGAGGGCTAGGGCTGGGGGAGGAGGTAGAGAGGCTTAGCGTTGTTGAGGGCTTGCTCAAGCCTCTTCTCCACGTCATCCCAGTTCACGACGTTCCACCAGTTCTCCACGTAGCTAGCCCTGTCGTTCTTGTACTGCAAGTAGTAGGCGTGCTCCCACACGTCTATGACTAGTATCGGAACGAGGCCCGCGGTCATGAAGAGGTTGTGCTTCTCTATCTGAAGTATCCTGAGTTCCTGGGTCAGCGGGTCGACGGCCAGCACAGCCCATCCGACACCCTCAACAGTCTTAGCTGCCTGGCTGAACAGGGCCTTGAACTTCTCGAAGCCGCCGAACTGCTTATTTATAAGGTCTGCGACCCTGCCTCCAGGGGTGCCTCCGCCCTTGCCGGGAGGGGCCATGTTGGGCCAGAATATAGTGTGCATTATGTGGCCCGCGTAGTTGAAGCTGAAGTCTCTGAGCACAGCTCTAACGTCAATTTGTATTTCGCCTTTAAGGTGCTTCTCAAGCTTCTCCAGGGCCGCATTAGCCCCCACTACGTAGCTGTTATGATGCTTCTTGTGGTGTAGCTCCATTATCTCCTTTATGATGTAGGGCTCGAGGGCGTCATACTTGTAGGGCAGGGGGGGCAGCTCGTACCTCTGGAACGAGACCATCGTGCCGCACCTGCCGGGGATTCGTGTAACTACTCAAGTCTAATAAGAACTCGTAAATAGGAGTTGAATGTGGCTTCACGAGCCCTGCTCTTCTCCGCCTCCAGGGGCTGCCTCAGCCTCGCCCGACGTCGCCATCTGCTCGGTGGCGGGCACCCTGATAGTTACCTCCTTCACTGTCAGGAGTCTGCCCAGAGAGTAGCCGTGCTTCCTTAGCAGGTCCTCCACGGCCCTCCTAACATCGTCGACCTTGGAGTCGCCGCTGTAGATTACATCTACGTCTAGCATGGGCAGCCTCGCGTTCTGGACTAGGAAGCTGTTAATCCTAACGTTGACGTCCTCCCCATACAACTCTTTAAGCGTCTTTGCTAGGTCCTCTAGGAAAGATACCTTCCACCTGCGCCCCACGAATCTTATCCTGACAGCTTTTACCTCCTCCATAGCCAAGTCTTAGCCACCTTATATTACATAATCTATAGGCAGGCGCTATTAACTTCTTATGTGAGACCTTGGGCTGGAAGCCTCGTTAGGAGCATGGGGAGGCCGTCGCATACCCCAGAGCCAGTCATCGGGGCCCCTCCTCCAGGGCACGACTGCTCTCATCCGGCCCCGCGAGACTTTCCGGGCTTCTGCTCAGCTTAATACCTTGCATTGCATTATCGTCGGTGAGGAGGGCGGAGCCAGCGGATCATGGTGGTCGTGGAGAGGCTTAAAACAGGGGTTAGAGGCTTTGACAAGCTGATAGCGGGAGGTATACCTAGGGGCTTCTTCGTAGCAGTTGTAGGAGAGCCCGGGACGGGCAAGACTGTCTTCAGCCTTCACTTCGCTTGGCAGGGCGTAAAGGAGGGGGATAAGGTTATATATGTGACTACCGAGGAGAGCAGGGAGAGCATAATAAAACAGGCTGAAATGTTAGGCATGGACCTGGGCAGGGCTGTAGACGAGGGGCGCATGATAATAATTGACGCCTTGATGAGGAGCAGAGAGGACGAGTGGAGCCTTGAAGAGGTTAGTGTCGAGGAGCTGATAAACAAGGTTATACAGGCTAAGAAGGCGCTGGGCTATGGCAGGGCGAGGCTGATAATAGATAGCATGAGCGCGTTCTGGCTCGACAAGCCCGCAATGGCCAGGAAGTATAGTTACACCGTGAAGAGAGTGCTTTACAGATGGGACTTCACGACGCTACTGATAAGCCAATACGCCATAACAACCCAGAGCCTGCCGTATGATACGCCCATATTGGTTAGAAGGGGCAGATATGTTAGAGTGGTTGAGATAGGCAGGCTGGCGTCGGAGGTATTAGGCGGAGAGGGCGTAGCCGCCCTAGAGGATAAGGTCTACACGCTGTCAGCTGACCCGGCTTCCGGGAAGGTCGGGTGGGGAAGAATCACGGGCGTCTTCGCTCACCGCCGCGCAGGACCTCTATACGAGATTAGGGACTTAAGGGGCGGACGGCTTAGAGTAACGGGCAATCATAGCATATACGTGTACAGGGGCGGTGCTCTGGAGCTAGTCGGGGCCGGTAGTGTATCCTCCGGTAGCGTGCTTGCCGCGTTATCTAAGCTGGACCTAGACTTGCTCGGCAAGGAAGTTAACATAGCGGAGCTGTTATGGGACGCAGGGTACAGATGGTTTACTTTGGAGTGCGGGTGGAGGCGCGCTCTAAGGCTGGTCGACGCGTTTAGGATCAAGGGATGGGGAGCTGTAGATGAGTGTGTGATAGTGGATAATAGTGGCGGCTGGGTTGAGGCTCGCGTAGAGCTTACAGACGGCTTCATGGAGTTGCTGGGCTACTTATTCGGCGGGGGGGCTAGGACCTCAGAGGGAGGTATAAGGGTCAGAGTCGGGTGCGGGGACGTTCACTCGATTATAGGTAGCGCCCTAGGCGTGCTGGAGAGCCTGGGATTCGAGGTTGAGGTTGAGGGTTGCAGTATAGTGTTTAGGCCGGGTAGCGCGCTGGCGGGGGCAGTAAGGGACCTGCTACTGGCTCCCTGGAGCCGGCAAGGTCCCGAGGTGCCTCCCCTCGTCCTCGCGTCTCCAAGAAGCTTCAAGGCGGCGTTTATGAGAGGGCTTCTCAAGTCTGTTGGCGCCGTGCCTAAGGTGGCTGCCGGCGACCCTGTAAGGGCTGCGGGGTTGACGTTGATTGCGTCATCGCTAGGCGTGGATTATAGCTTCGCTGGCGGGGGAGAAATGCTGTCTATGGGGCTGGTCGCGGCTAGGAACGCCTCAGGGGGGATAGCGGGGGCAACAGCTTCTCTCGTAGAGGCGGCTAGAGGGGGCAGCGAGGGAACTCTCGAGCCTCTACCCGTGGTAGGCGTAAGCGTGGTGCCCGGCCCCGACACGGTTTATGATATCTCGGTTGAGGGTAGAGAGAACTTCTTAGCGGGTCCCAGCTGGGTCTTAGTCCATAACAGCGCCTTTGGGTGGGGCCTCGAGCATATAGCGGACGGGATAATAAGGTTTAGGCGGGCCATAGTGGGAGGAGAGCTCAGGAGGTACGTTCTAGTAGAAAAGATGAGGCAGACTCCTCACGACTTGAGGATACACAGGGTTGAGATAAGGGAGGGCGAGGGCATGGTAATACTAGGGCCTGTAAAAATCAGGAGGGAGGACCTAGCTCTGCCACCCGACGTAGCTAGAAGGATAGCAAGGTCGAGCATCTGGTCTAGGATTGAAGAGGAGGGTGATAATAGTGAAGAGGGTTAAGTGTATTTCATGTGGGGGCCCCCTCGATACCGATGCGTTTGGAGGTTTGTGCAAGAAGTGCTATGTAGAGAAGGTGGGTATAGCATCGATACCATCAAAGATAAGATTCGTGTATTGCTCCGAGTGCGGCTCGTTTAAGTATCAAAGGGGCTGGAACGAGGGTCTAGAGTCCATAGAGGATACTCTGATAGAATTCGTTAAGTTCTACTTAGCAGGCAAGATGAAGACTAGCGAGCGTATAGGTGATGCGTGGATCGAGGAGGCTAGACTCGCGAGGCCTTTCGAGGGCCCCGGCATCTACGACGTTATTATCAGGATTAAAGGTCTCGACCCGACGGGCCGCGAGGAGTTGGTGGACGATGTAGTAGTGAAGCTAGAGGCCGCTGTTTCGGTGTGCCCCACGTGCACTGCTAGGATTACAGGGCGTGGCTACGAGGCTGAAGTGAAGGTGAGGGGCGCCATAGGCCCCTTAAGCGGCGAGAAACTACGCGCTGTGAAGAGGGCGCTTAACGCACTAGCCAGAGGCGTGGGTAGGTACATAGCTAAGATTGAGGAGGCTGACGGCGGCGTCAACATATACCTGACGGACCAGCAGGCTGCTAGGGTCTTGGCGGGGAAGTTAAGGTCTATGTTCGGCGGCGAGGTGATAGAGTCCTATAAGCTAGTTGGTAGGAAGCCTTCGGGCAAGAGGAAGGGCAGGCTGACAATATCGGTTAGGATACCCGAGTTTAGGCCTGGAGACATGATAATTGTGGGCGACAGGAAATACATATTCCTTTCGACCATGAAAGGGGGCCTGCTAGTTGTAGACGCTGAGAGGGGCAAGGAAACCGTGCTCAAGCTGACAGCTAAGGACTATAAGAAGAATGTTAGAGTTGTTAGGCTTGAGGAGGTGGGGGGCGAGGCTAGGAGGGTGATGCTCCTCAGCAAGGACGGCCCTACCATGGTGTTCCTAGACGCAGATAAGGACTTCCAGGACGTTATAGAGATACCTTCGAGCAACGTTAAGGTGTATGTTGACGGGTTCGAGCCCGGCCAGGTTTACTTGGCCTACAGGATAGGCAATAATATGTATGTTGTGGCCCGCGAGAGTAGTGGGTGATCGCGGGCATGGGCAAGAAAAAGAGTGAAGAGAAAAGCGAGATGCCCCTGCCCAGCGAGGACGAGGGCACGATGATATGCGTGGTGCAGAGGATAGTCGGGGCTGGCTACCTGGAAGCGTTATGCCAGGACGGCGACACCTACATGGCTAGGATTCCCGGTAAAATGAGGAGGAGGGTGTGGATACGGGAGGGTGACATCATACTGTTCCTTCCATGGGGGACTCGCGACAAGAAGGGGGAGGTAGTATATAGGTACATGAAAGACGAGGTTAGGAAGCTCGTAGAGATGGGCTTGATACCCGCTGACATGTTAGAAGAGGTGGAGGAGTAGGCGTGAAGAGGAGGATAAAAGCTAGAAGGCTGAAGAGGGAGAGGGAGGAGGCGGAGAGGATTAAAGATAGCGACCTCTTTAAGACCGTTGAGGAGGTATTCGACTCGTTCACGATAGACAACCTTTACAAGTTGTATAGGAAGGGTGTTATATGGGAGCTCAAGGGAGTCATAAGTAGCGGTAAGGAGGCTAGGGTTTACTGGGGTAAGTCTAGGAGCGGCGAGGACCTAGCGGTCAAAATATACCTCTCAGCCACGGCCGAATTCAGAAAAAGTATTAAAAAATATATAATCGGGGACCCTCGATTCGAGGAGATACCTTCAGGCAACTTCAGGAAGCTGATATACGAGTGGGCTAGAAAGGAGTATAGGAACCTGAAGAGGATGTGGGAGGCCGGCGTTAGGGTTCCAAGGCCTATAGGCTACATAGCTAACATAATAGTGATGGAGTTCCTCGGCGAGAATGGATATAGGGCTCCGCTGCTCGCTGAGGTGGGCGATGAATTAGACGAGGACTTCCTCAAATCAATATTCCACGACGTTATAGCTCAGATTGAGAAGATAGTGTGCGAGGCGGGCCTAGTCCACGCCGATCTCAGCGAGTACAATATAATGATTTGGAGAGAGAAGCCGTGGATTATAGATGTTTCTCAGGCAGTGACGCATAGCCACCCCTATGCGCTGGAGTTCCTTCAAAGGGATGTAGAGAACGTTTATAACTATTTCAGTGAGAGGATTAGTTTAGACTTGGAGAAGGAGGCTCTCCTTAAGAAGTTAATATCATGCATGAGGGTGTAGAGCCTTGCAGGCGAGGCCTAGACTTTACGTCAAGGTTCCCCCGGAGAGGATAGGGGCTGTCATAGGCCCCGAGGGCAAGGTGAAGCTCGAGATAATGAGGGCTACAGGCACCGTGATAACCGTCGATAGCGAAAACGGGGTTATTATAATAGAGCCTGAAGCCGATAACGTGCCGCCGGTCAACCTTATGAAGGCTGCGGAGATTGTTAAAGCGATAGCCCTGGGCTTCCCTCCCGACAAGGCGATGAGGCTTCTAGGCGAGGACCAAGTCTTAGTGGTAGTAGACCTCAAGCAGATAGTAGGCGACAGCCCCAACCACCTGAAGAGGGTTAAAGGCAGGATCATAGGTGAAGGGGGCAGGGCCCGGAGAACCATAGAGGAGATGACGGGTACGTATATACACGTGGGTGACTACCACGTAGCGATTATAGGTGACTACGAGAGAGCGATGGCGGCCAAGCAGGCTGTAGAGATGCTGGCTGAGGGTAGGATGCACAGCACAGTGTATAGGCATCTGGAGAGGCTGCTTAGAGAGATTAGGAGAAGAGAAAGCCTCAAGATGTGGATTAAAGACGAGTTTAAGTAGCCCTGCGTGTCAACTTTCGATATTCATGGGATGAGCGTAGGGTGAGCTGGCGAGCTTAGACCCCGGGGCCCAGGCCTCCGGGGTGTGATGAAAGGGGATGGCGGCGACCGGCCGGGGGTGTCTTAGGCCTCTTGAAGGGCAGGGTTGCTGTACTTGGCACAGGGTTCATGGGCTCTGCAGCGGCTAGGAGGCTCGCTTCCCTGGGGTTTGAGGTCTATTTATGGAATAGGACCTTCGAGCGGGCTGTGAAGCTCGCAAACGAGCTAGGGGGGCGTGCTTTCAGGACGGCAGCTGAGACTGTTAGCCACGTAGAGGCGGCCCTCCTATTCTTATCAGACGACGACGCTGTGCTCTCGGTAATAGCATCCCTTGGAAGGGTTGATGGGCTCGTGATTGTTAACTTGTCGACGGTGACGCCTAGAGCTAGCGTTGCGGCTGCTAGGCACTTAGAATCGTTTGGAGGCTGCTACGTGGAAGCCCCGTTGATAGGAGGTCCGAGAGTCGTCGAGAGGGGGGAGGCTATAGCTATCGTAGCCGGACCCGAAAAATGCGTTGAGCCCGGGGAGAAGTATGTAAAGGCTATAGCATCTAGGATTTTCAGGGTAGGGGTGAACTATGGGTCGGCCGCGGCTTTGAAGCTCGCCTTTAACAACATGCTATTGGCCAGCTTGGTGTCCTTGGTAGAATCGATAATGTTATTAAAAGCTTACGGTGTAGACCCCAACGTATTCAGGGACGTATTGAAGTCCACGTTTCTGGCTGGGATCGCAGACAGATTCTACGAGAGGGTGACGCAGGACAGGGTGGACACAACGTTTAGGGCTAAGCTTGCGGCTAAAGACTCGCGGTATATATCTCAGGCCGCTAAAGAAGCGGGCTCTCTACCACTTCTATCCCAGAAAATAGAAGAGATATACAATTTAATGGATTACTCGGGCTGGGGAGACGAGGATTATACTAGTCTGCTTAGATTCCTAAGAAGACTGAAGGCGCACTAGTATTAGGGGGTGTAGCTTAGTCGTGGTGTTTATACGACGCAGGAGGAAGATACCACTCAGAGCAGAGGACATAATGGTAACGGAGCTAGTCACAGTGGACCCTGACACCAGCATAGCTGAGGCTGCTAAGCTGATGTGGGATAAGAGGATAGGTAGCGTGCTAGTCGTAGACGAGGACGGCAGGCTGAGAGGCATTGTTACCGAGAGGGACATAGTTTTCGCCTGCGGGGAGGCATGGAACGCGAAAGAGCACAGGGTGTACGAGATAATGAGCGAGAACCCGATAACCGTCAAGCCCGACGACGACATACTAACTGTTATTAGAAGGATGAGGGAGGCTAACGTTAGGCACCTACCGGTAATAGACGAGGATGGCAGGCCTGTCGGAATAATATCTTACAGGGATGTGCTGGACCTCATAATGACAATATTCGGCTTAACGCTGGGGGTATATGCTGAGGACTAGGACTCTTCCCTCACACAAGACCTTTAGGGGCCTCTAGCTTGGGGAGGGAAGACGTATTTCATATAATTGGCGGGGGGCCTGCAGGGGCTGGGGCTGCAGTTGCGGCCGCTAAAGCCGGCTTCAAGCCAGTAATTTACGAGGTCCATGATAGGCTCGCCGTTAAACCCTGCGGCCGCGGGATACCCGTGGTAGGCGATCTGTGGTTCGCTCGTATACCAGGCGACGCAGTCCTGAACAGAATTAAGTCCGCGGTCATGTTCATTAACGGGGAATTCCTATTCGAGCTGAGAGGGGTCTTCGAGGGTTATATAGTGGACAAGGCAAGGCTCTTGGAAGCGGTGATAACGTCTTCGGGCGGCGAGATAATGTTTAGGTCGCGTTTCTTGAAGGATAAGGGATCGATCAAAACGCCTCGGGGCGAAGTTAAGCCTGTCAGAGGAGTTTTCGCGGGGGGACACCCCTACTATGAGGGGCTTACCATAGGGGCTGTACAGTGGATCCTGAGGAATAACAGGCTCTCTGAGTCAGAGACGCTGGAAATTTACTTCGACACCGAGCTGATGGGATACTATTACGTGTTCCCTCACGGCCAGGGCGAAATTGAAGTAGGCGTGGGCGGCTTTGAGGACCTCGCGAGGCTCAGAGCTAGGCTAGAGAGGTTTATAAAGTCGAGGGAGGACCTAGCCTCGGCCGAAAGGGTGAAATTGGAGGGCGCTAGGATCGCTCTCGGAGGCCTAAGGCTAGGATGGATGAGCGGTCTAGTCAAGGCTGGCGAGTCGGCGGGCTTCGTCCTGCCATTAACGGGCGAGGGGATTAGGCCGTCGATGATTTCAGGCTTTATAGCCGCAAGGGCTTTAGCGGAGGGAAGAGACCCCGTTAGAGAGCTGGAGAGAAGCAGTATTGCAAGGGCTATAAGGGTTCAGAAGGCGATCCTCGACTTTGTGTTAAGGCTTAGCCCCCGAGAGAGAGCTGAAGTGCTAAAATCGCTTACACCAAGGGCCCACGCAGAAATCGCTCTAGGCAGGCTAAACTATAAAGTGTTGCTTATGGAGCTCGCGAAGAGCCCGGGCGCCGCGGCGAAGCTGCTCAAAGTTATCAAGCAAACTTAAATAATTAATATACAATAATAGGGGGTAGGTGCTCTGTTTTGACGGTTAAAGATAACTCGGTGGATGAAAGAGATTTAGAAATCTTAGAGGTTTTAGAGTCCGACGCCAGGATACCTTGGAGGCAGCTGGCGCAGAAGCTTGGCGTCAGCGAGGCCACAGTTTACCTTAGAGTTAAGAAGCTCCAAGACTTAGGGGTTATCAGAGGCTATACTGTGAGGCTGGACTTGGATAAACTTGGCATAAAGGCGAGGGCCATAGTAAGGATTAAGACTAAACCCGGCTACACTGCTGAAGTGGCTAGGGTTCTATCCCTTCATCCCCAGGTTATTGAGGCTTACGAGGTCACAGGCTCATACAATATTATAGCCTTCGTGATAGCCCCCACCCTAGAAGACGCTGCTAGAGTGGTGGACGAGATAGCGTCTATAGACAAGGTCGCCGACGTAGAGACTATCTTCGTTCTCAGGGTTATTAAGGAGAGCGAGGGCGCTGTCAAGGTGGCCCGGCTGGGTAGAGAATAGAACACAGAATTAAGCATGGGGAAGGCGGTCCGGCGAGAGCCCCCGGCCATCTAGCGATGTGAGCCCCGGTTAGCTACTCTTCATCCCGCCCGGTTAGCTGCTATTATGCAGGGAGCTTAATAATGCGCGTCGTGCTTGTAGGCGGTTTGGGGTTCCTAGGTTATCATCTGGCAAGGGAGCTATCGGGCTGCTGCGAGGTGCTAGTTGCCGCGAGAGAGTCAAGTCTTAGGTCCTACTGGAGGAGGGCTTTGGCGAGGGAGGTTGAGAGACTTGGCGCCAGGCTGATACTGTTTAGAGGTGCCGTGGACGAAGAGGGCTTGGAGAAGCTAGGTGGCGACGTATACGTTCACGTTGCAGGCCGTATCTCGGGCAGTCTAAGCGCCCAGAGAGAGGCTCACGTGGCCCTGCTGGGAAGAGTTATAGGAGCGGCCTCCAGGCTCGGCGCTCGCGTGGTTTACATAAGTAGTATTCTAGCGTACGGCCGTGTTAGAGGGCTTAGAAGGGGCTCGCTTGTGCAGGAGGAGGAGAGACACTTAGAGGGCGAGCGCAGCTACAGGTCTTACCACGCTCTGACTAAGGCTGAGGGCGAGAAGCTCCTGGTCTCGCGGTCTAGCGACGTTAATGGCAAGTGGTCTATACTCAGGCCCGCGCTACTCGTAGGGGCTTGGGGTTACCACTTAGAGTGGAGAGCCGCCACCTGGCTCTCTCGGCTGAAACTTTACCCTTCAGCGCGCTGGAAGCTAAATGTTGTGCCCGCGAGGGACGTAGCTCGCGTGGCTTTGAAGGCCTCTAAGGGGGCCTATGATGGGCTATGGATCCACTTGTCACCATATCACGTCGAAGCCTCTACAATGTATAAGTTAGTCTGCGAGAATCTCGTAGGAGCGTCGTGCCGGGGAGTGCCTGTGTCTCTGCTCCTCGAGATACTGGGTCCTCTAGCGCCGCCGTACACAGCACTCTCGGCTGCGTGGGAGGGCATAAGCAACGGATATTTGTTTACTAGTAGAAGGCTCTCAGGCTTCGAGTGGACGCCTCTGGAAGAAGCCGTGAAGGAATTCGCAAATTGGGCTAGGTCGCAGGCTAGAAGCACCCGGTTCTGACGCCCAGAACCCTCTCAATTATCTCTGCCACTCCCAGGGCGCCGGGCAGCCTGGCAACGTATCTGGCCGAGGACCTAGCTAGTAGGCTAGCGTCGCCGGGCGCTCCTGACAGAGCGACAGCTCTTAGCATCTCGGCATCGTTGTCGCCGTCGCCGAAGACTATGACCTCTTCTAGAGACGCCCCAGCCAGCTCTACTATCTTTGAGAGTCCTGCCAGCTTTCCGCCTCCAGGGGGCTGAATGTGTAGCGCGTATCCTGTCCATATAGCGTTGAAGCCTAGCCTTTTCACGTAGTTTATGGCCGCGGAGATTAGGTTAAGGTCGTGTCTTTCAGGGATTAAGGCGACCTCGTGGTATCTGTAAGCATTCTGCCACGACTCTCTGAACCCCATCTTCTTGACTTCATCTACTACATGGCCGGGAATGGAGCCAGAGCACACGTGAATAACGGAGCCGCCGTCGCTTATAACGCATCCGTTTTCAGCCGCTACAGGGCCCGTGGCCCCCAGGTACTTTGCGACCCCCGCGGCCACGGGGAGGCTATTACCAGTGATCAGGGACACCTTTATGTTTATGGATTCTAAGAGCCTCACTATCCTTACGCCGCAGCAGCTGATATGAACGTCTCCGTGAGCCACTGTTAGAGTCCCGTCTAAGTCGAATACAGCTAGCTTAACACGCTTGCTAGCCATAGTAGGTAACCCGTTAACGACAATACTCCCGGGCGTGGTGTTAAGCTCAAGGTGAGCGGGGATTGGGCTCCCAGGAGTTCTTTTCCAGGTGGAGTTGGTTTATTGAGTGGATGACCCCTTCGAGGGCTACATTAAAGTGGGTCAAGCGCGTTATATTTTCGGCGAGAAGCGAATACCAGGATATAGCGTTAGTAGAGGTTGACGGCGAAGGTAAAGTGTTGATAATAGACGGTAAGACCCAGTCAAGCCTTGCCGACGAGTATATATATCACGAGGCGCTCGTGCATCCTGCAATGCTGCTTCACGGGTCGCCTAGAAGAGTTTTGATATTAGGTGGGGGGGAAGGTGCGACGCTTAGGGAGGTCTTGAAGTATAGGTCCGTGGAGGAAGTTGTAATGGTGGACATAGATAAGGTGATGGTAGAAATAGCCAAAAACTACCTAAAGGAGTGGCATCAAGGCTCGTTTGACGATCCTAGGGCCCGCGTCGTAATAGAGGATGCCTGGAACTATGTAGAGCGATCTGCCCGGGAGGGCGACACTTACGATGTAGTGATAGCGGACTTAGTAGACCCTGAGCCCGGAGGTCCGGCGACTCGGCTCTACACTAAGGAGTTCTACGATATGGTGTATAAGATAGTGGCTAAGAGGGGAGTGTTCGTGACACAAGCTACAAGCATAAGTTATACAGTCGAGGTTCATGCGTCGATAAGGAAGACTATAGGCAGCGTGTTTGGGAGTCACGCTACAATCAGTTATGGCGTCTATGTGCCTAGCTTCGACAGTTACTGGGGCTTCGTCATGGCATCTAAGGGAGAGAACCCTCTCAAGCTCCTGGAGAAAGAGTTCCTGGAGACGAGAATTGAAAGAGCGCTTAAGGGGGACTCCCGGCTAAGGTTCATAGACTATCATTCAATGTTGCACATGTTCAGCATACCTAAGCCCTACAGGGAGCAGATCGAGAGGATGGGCAGGATCTCGACGCTAGAGAGCCCGGTCGAGATGCCGGCTTAGGGGGATCATAATTGAAGGAATTGTATGAAAGATGGCCTGAGGACTTAATTGAAGGATGGAAGAAAGGGGAGGAGCTTTCCGACCTGGCGGAGAGAGGAGATTATATAGTAGTGTGTGGCATGGGTGGCAGCGCCGCGGCCGGCGACTTCATAGCGATGCTTTCACAACTCAGGGGGGCAAGCGACATAATAGTTGTAAAAGACTTCGGGCCGAGGATCAAGCTGCTTGGCAATATAGTGTTAGTGGGCGTGAGCTATTCGGGCGACACGGTTGAAACTGTTAAATGCGTCTCGGCTCTTAGCAGAAGGGCTTCTACGGTTGTTACGCTGTCCTCGGGGGGTCTGCTGAGAGAGCTGTCAGTGGAGAACAAGTGGAGGTACATAGAGATCCCTAAGGGCCATATGCCCAGGACAGCATTTGCGTTTATGACTGGGGCTCTAGCCGGGATAGTTAAAACGAGGATCGGTGTTAAGGCTAGCGATGTTAAAGAGGCTGCTATCGAGCTAGCGAATCCTGAAGGCTTCTGGAGTACAATTAAGAAATCTGTAATAGAGGTTGTGGAAGGCGCTGCTAGGCTCGGGGAAAGGTCTCCGAGGCGCATTGTAGCTATAGATGTGTGCGGCGAAGTGGAGGCCTTGGGGGTGAGGGCTAAGAACGAGCTTTCAGAAAACGCTAAATTACATGTTAAATTGCAGGTGTTTCCCGAGGCGGCCCACAACGACATTGTAGCGTTCCAGGCTTATAGAGAAATCCCCGTGTTGATAATGAAGCCCTCGGGAGGCCCTTGCAGGAGTGTGTTAGAGGCCGTGGAGCAGCTGTATTCGGACTATGGAGTTGATTATGTCACCGTAAGCGTAGACACTTCTAGCGCTGGAAGAGCCTTTTCAAGCTCGATTGCGATACTTAAAGGTATAGGCTTGGCGAGCGTCGAGATAGCGGAGAAGCTAGGGCTTGACCCAGGGAACACAGAAATAATCTCCCGATATAAGAAATATTTAAAAATGAGGGGAGAGCCTGCCCAGGGATAGCCTGCTTTCAATTCTGTACGGATTAGCTTAAAATTAATGGAGGCTATGCGGTGGCTATGGAGGGCGGTATTAAAGCGAGCCCGGAGCTGGGGAGCCTAAGGGGGGGCAATAAAGCGCTTATACTAGTAGTGGACTTAGACGATGATGTAGGCCGCCTGCTTGGGACGAGCGTCGTGGTCGGCTATGAAAGGGTTTTAGACGCGGCGATTAAATTTGCTCTTGAGAGGCCCGAGGACGCGGATGTTAACGCAATGTTCTCGGGGTTAAATCTCTATCACAGGTTG
Source organism: Acidilobaceae archaeon (assembly GCA_027051095.1). Classification (GTDB taxonomy): domain Archaea; phylum Thermoproteota; class Thermoprotei_A; order Sulfolobales; family Acidilobaceae; genus Aeropyrum. The sequence goes on from JALUAM010000050.1 coordinate 17,959, forward strand.
TCGAAAAGTTACAGCCAGGTAGAAATAGCAGTCGTGGGGGGCGATGAAAGGAGGGGTATTGAGGCTCAGCGTAAGCTCAAGGAGAGGGTTGAGGAGATCGCATCAACTATTGGGAGGGATGGGCTCGAGATATATCTAGTTAGCGACGGCGAGGACGAGATCATAGTGGGCCAGCTTATATCGTCGATAGCGCCCATAGCGGCTGTTAAAAGGGTAATAGTGACCCAGCACTTAGGAATAGAATCTAACTATATGTTGATACTCAAATACTTGAAGAAGGTGAGCGAGGAGCCCAGACTTTCAGTTTATTTCCTGGGGATACCAGGCATAGTTATAACCGTGTCGGCGCTGCTGTCGCTTATAGGGCTGCTCTCGCTTGCACTCAAGATCGCGCTACTAGTCGTCGGACTAGCCTTAATGGTATATGGGTTTAGGCTCGAGAATAGCGTTAAAAGCTTAATATTGAAGATCGTCGAGGATCTACGCGATAGGCCTCACATAAAGATTGGTGGGGCTGCAGTTATAGCTATAACAAGCCTTAGCGGCTTAATGGTGGCATACTATTCTTACATCTCTGAGGGGTTTATAGGGCTAGTGGAAACAGCCTTAGCCTATACTATACCTTTAGTGCTGGGAGGCGTGGCAGTCTACGTAATCATATCCATAATAGTTAGGGCCGCCAGCGGGTCTACAGATATAAGCAGGCATGTAGCGCTGGCTTTTGTGCTAGGCTTCTCCTCGCTGGCTTTCTATAGCCTTGGGTCAGAGTTAGAGGCGTTCAGGGCGGCCGGCATAGGGCTTCCAGAAGCGATTATACGAAGCATAATAGAATCAAAGTTCCTGCAATATATAATAGTTGGGGCGGGCTCGGCCGGGTTAGTGGAGTTACTCTCAAGAGCGTACAGGTCTTCTTAGCTGTGCAGGGTGTATAGGGGGCATGGCTAGAGTCAGGGTTGCAGTCGGCACGAGCAATCCCTTGAAGGTTAGAGCGGCTAGAATAGTGTTCTCAAGGTACTTTGATGCCGAGGTCGTAGCTATAAGCGTAGACAGCGGGGTTGGGCCGCAGCCGGCAGGCTCGCGTAAAGTCGTAGCAGGAGCTCTGAGAAGAGCAGTGGACGCCATGAGGAGGACTGCCTCAGACTTCGGAGTGGGTGTTGAGGCGGGCCCTGTAGAGTTCCCCTCGCCGCTGGGGTATCTTGAAACCCAGGTGGCAGTAGTTGTCGATAGGGAATGCAGGGTTGGGCTAGGACTGAGTGCTTCGTTCGAACTAGACGAGGATATAGTAAGGAGCGTTGTGGGCGGGGGTGTGGAACTGGAGAGGGCTGTGAGCTACAAGCGCAGAGTCCCTATAGGCGAGGGGATAGGTTTCGTGGGCATAGCTACTAGAGGTTTTATCACTAGAATGGATTTAACTATTCAAGCGATAGCCATGGCGCTCATACCCTTCATAGAGGGCTATTCGAGGATGGCGTCTGCCAATAGCCTCGCAGAGAGCCTCGGAGCAAGGATTGAATGTTAATTAGGCTAAGCGGCTTCGAGCCTAACAGGGCGGGAGAGAAATGGGAGTCTACCAGTGGCGAGACCATAAGAAGCCTTCGGGCGGTAAGCGCAACTGGTACTATAAGGTTAAGAGGAAGTACGCCTTTGGCAGGCCTTTCGTGCCAGCCGTTCTATCGCCCGACGAGAAAGAGGAGAGAGTGCTAATCAGGGTGAGAGGAGGCAACTACAAGGTTAGAGCTAGGAAGGTAGCGTTCGCCGTGGTCTCAGACCCTAAAACGGGTAAGTCGCAGAAGGCTAGGATCTTGAAGGTGCTTGAAACGCCGGCTAACAGGGAGTACGCTAGAAGGAATATCATAGTTAAAGGTACGATAATAGAGACTACATTAGGCAAGGCTATAGTCACCTCGAGGCCGGGCCAGGACGGCGTTGTGAACGCTGTTCTCATAGAGCCTGCAGGCGAGGGTAAAGGTAGCTGAGGATATTGCGGAGTTGGCTGGCAAGAGGCTAGTTATCTGGCCACAGTACTTTGACTCCAGCCTCAGCAGGAGGATGGGTAGAAAGGTTTCTAGCGAGCTGGCAGTTCCGTCTCCTAAGCCCGAAGAGATTGAAAGAGCTCTTAGAGCTGCTGGGCTTAAGTTCGAGTCCAAGAAGGCCAGGTACCCTAGAACCTGGTGGCAGGAGTCGAAAATGTTTATCATTGAGTTCGAGGGTTCTAAGACTGAGCTGCTTAAAATCGTGGCAGCTGAATTGAAAAAATTGCGGGGCAGGAGGAAAAGCTAGACATATATGATTATGGCAATGTTGTCTATAAGAAACCTGTAATGCTTCCTCACGTTGCTCTCCTTGAGCTTCACCGCGTCTGCCACTACCTTCTGGGTCACGCTGTCGTGGCCTAGGAGGCGGGCTGCCAGGTACACGGCTGCGGCGGCGACCGCCTCAGGGCGCTTCCCGTGGAGGTCCTTCCTCTGCCCCGGCCTCCTCTCAGCCCTCAGGCTAGCCTCCACTATCTCGCGGGCAAGCCCAGCAACCTCACCCGGCAGGCCCAGCTGCCCAACAATCCTCTCTATGAACTGCGCGGTCCTCTCCAGAAGCCTACCCCCGCGGCTTCTAGCCAGGGCCTGCACCTGCAGCCTCCGGGCGGCGCTAGACTGTGATAGCCGGGCCCTGGCCTTCCACAGGTCGCTAGGGCTCACTCCCAGCAGCTCAAGAACCTCGCCCTGAGCCACGGCTACGTTATGAATTTCGCACGCCTTTAAGAGAGCGGCTGCTACCAGAGGCTCAGGCTTGCCCGGCAGCTTACCGCCTTGCTCGTCGAAGAGGGATCTCAGCATAAGCGCAGCTGTCTCCACGACGCTACGCGAGAGGCCTAGAGAGCTAGCGGCCTCTTGTAGGATTCTAAGTGCCGTGACTAGGGGTACGTCGCGCCTGCTAACTCCTGAGTATCGAGGCCCCCCTCTAGCCCTCCGCAGCGGGTTCCTCGTCTTAACATTAACTATATCTACACCGACTCCCAGGTCGTGACGGGTAAACGTTATAGTTGACGGCTCACCCGTAACAAAGCCTCTAGGAAAGCCCGAGTCGTAAATATAATCCTCGCCATTACAAACCGACTCTACACACTCGCTACTGCCTCTTACCTCCTCTCTTTCCTCCACCTTTACCACCTCCCCTGCCGCGCCTAGCCTTGGACCGCCTAGAGGGGGGGCGGGCTTTCCTCTTCGGAGGAGGAATGTCAACGTAGAGTAGCTCGTCTATAGAGACGCTCCTTGCTAAATCCTTATTCTCGGGCTTAACGACTATGAAAGGGTTCTTGACGTTTCCGATAACGTCGGAGACCTTGCCAATCCTCTTCTTTACCATATCTACGACTATATAACCCAGCTTGAGTTCATTGACTATGTCGGCATCTAGGGGTTTAACGATTATGTGGCCGGTCTGCACTATTGCATGAACTTTGCCTAGAGGCTTAAGCACGGCTCGACCCCCATTCACTTTCAGCCGTAAATAGAGTATTTCTAGCCCGCCCCCTCGAAAGGGGTTCACCTCTGAGCTCTACTTTTCAGGGGATACGCTGTGGCGAAGCAAGATAAGAATTATTAGCTTGTAGGCTGGAATGAGTGGCGGGGAGTCCGAGGAGGTCGTGCCCGGCCTCCCGGCTAAGTAAGAGCAAGTAGCTAATGTCATATAACTTCATCTATAGATAGGTGTGGAACTGGCTGTTGATGTGGAATTTAATGGCGGGTAGATAAAAATCGCGGACTCCTTAACCAGTATCCCGAGAGAACGCTGGAGTGCTAAGAGGTGCAGAATGAATGGTAAAAAACATCGAATTCTATGAGGCTAAGGCGCTCGAGCTAATCAAGAACAACAAAGGGATCTTGCAGAGCGAGCTGTGGAAGCGGCTGGGCCTTGACAGCAGGGAGGGCTCAAGGATCGTCTTAAGGCTTGAAAGGAAGGGAGTTATAAAGCGCGAGGGAGTCATAGTTAACGGCAGAAGGACATATAAATTATATTATATAGGTTCTAGCGAGGCCAAGAAAGTTAGAATACTTGTGGATCTATCCAGCATCTTGGATTTGCCCTGCTCTACTTGCCAGTTTCTAAGTCAGTGCGGGCCCCACGGCGTGTATTCACCATATACATGTAAACTCATAGAGGACTGGGTTTTGAGGCATTCATCGATTTCTGGCAGAGGGGGATAGCTCCTTAATGATTTCCACTACCTCCTGAGGGGGAGCGTCGGCCCTAAACCCCTCCGGTGAGAAGTGAGTCTCCGAAGCTCTGTACCCTCTCGACTTTAATTCCTCTATAATTAAACGCCTAGACGGCATTGAAACCTTCAAGGACGATGAGATCCCTGCTATCGAATAATATATCGTTGAAGGGGGGAATGTGTATTCAACGCTAATATGAGATAGTAGCTTCTTCAAGCTTTTATAAGATCCTAGATCCTCGGACAGGTTCGAAAGGGCTTTGAGCGCTATGTTAGCGTCTCCTAGAGGGCCTGACCATAGGGGGCCGAGAGCGATTTTATTGCCGTTGCACTCTGCTTCATCGAACACAACTACACCTAAGTTAATACAGTGGTATGCGTGTTTCAACTGTGAAAGAGACTTCTCGGCTCTACTAGCGCCCCTCTGCACTTTAACGAATACGCGGATGAAGTGGCCGTGGTATACTGACATTAAGGGTTCTACGCCCTTGTCGAAGATTGCCGCTGTCTTAGCGATAAATGCTAGAAGGGCCCTCACAGCTACTTCCCTCGAAGACGGGGTCTTGTAAACCTCTACCATGTATCTTCTAAATGCTTTCTTCGGCTTAGAGCCCTCCAACACCGCTAAATCAGTCGCAGTCACCGCTACTATAGACCCGTGGCCTGCCAGGTCTAGGGCCGCGTGTAGGAAGGGCGCGGGGCTCCCATAGGGGTCTATGTCGATCAGGGCTATAGGTGTGGGCTCCTCTCTCTTAAGCCTATACATCAATGCGTTTGCATCGGCGACTGTTATCCTCACGCGGCTAGTCACGCCGTTAAGCCTAGCATTAGCGTGGGCTAGCGCCGCCGCATAAGGGTCTATATCATTGATTATGGCTTCCTCGGCGCCGGCCTCCACCACATACCTAATGCCTCTAATACCCGTTCCTCCGTGGGCGTCGAGCACTCGCAGATCTCTCTTGCCCCTCATCTCCTCCAGCAGGAGGGAAGCAGTCACGACGCTCAAATCGCGGTTTACCTCCATCGCGGGGTTGTAGAATACATCTAGCCATGCGGGCTCTAGCCTACCGCTCGTAACAGCGCCTCTAGGGTCGGGAATGTATATTAGAACTCTGCCTTCTCTAACGACAGCCAGCCTTCTCGGCGAGTGCCTCTGCAAGTCTAGGAGCCACCTCTCCCAAAGCGCTCCTGTTGGCTATGGAGACCTCTACTGTGCAACCCTTAGAGACTAGCCTGTAGACCTCCGGGTCGCTGCTGCGCAGCCTCCTATGAAATACTACTACTTTGGGCTTCTGAGATGCAAGCGCGCTTACTATAGCGTCTCTTAGAGGCGCTAGCGTCAGCTCCATGGGGCCAATCTCATCTATGCCTATCACATCAGCGCGTTCAACCGCTTTTCTCAAGGCTGGCACTCCAATTCGAATCACGTCATACTCAACAACATAATATCGGCCCACCCTGGGGGCTCCAGGAGGACCTGAACCTCGCTTTGCAAGCCATCCCTCCTCGCCGCTCATTAAATCAACTATTTTGAAGCCTGCTCTGGAACTACCAGTTCTTACTTCAGGCGCCGCTATGCCTCCCACCTTGCAGCCAAGCTCTTTTAAGCCCGCAATTATTTTAGAGAATATGGTGCTTTTGCCGACTCCTGGAGGCCCTGTAAATCCTAACAGAGCGTCAGCTCCGCTCTTTGCTTTAACGCATTCAACTATACTCCAGGCTCTTAAGTCGCTCAAGAGCCTCCCTAGGAGTTAGAGGCTCTTGAGCAATGGATTTGAGCTTACCGTGCTCAGCTCTTTCTCCCACAACGAATAGGAATAGCGACGAGACCACGCCGCTAAATCTCTCGGTCTTAGCAATCCTCTCTGCTATGCTACTAACGCTTTCCCTCCTCCGCACAGTAACCACTAGAGCTTTAATGTTTTCACGCTTAACCCCGAGATCTACGCTAGTCCTCTTAGCGTGGACCACCCTATAACCTATCCTTGCCAACTCCCTGGCAAGCGTCTCCTCCTCGGGAGCGTCGAAGGGTTCTAAGTTCTTAACGTCAACTCCGCGCGGGGGTTCAAGTAGGTTTATAGGGTTTAGTATATCCTCTCCAAACAGCTCAACGAGTTTTTGAGCCCTCTCAACAGTCGGCTCCATAACGCCCTTCTCGTACTCATATACAGCCTTACGTGAAACTCCTAGATAGAACGCTACGTCTCCCAGGCTAAGGCCTTTTTCAAGCCTCTTCCTGCGTAGCTCATCGCCTTTAATCCTAACTTTAAATATATCTTTATGAGCTATAATGACGGGTAATCGCTTCCCTGAGAGAGCGTCTTCCAGTGTTTCCAGGTTGACTAGATTAACCCCGTGTCTTTCGTAGACAACGCCGCTTTCAAGCTTAACTCCGGATAGGAATTCGGAGACTATTAGAGCAGAGGCGTCCAGCACCGAAGCAAGCCCCTTCAACTCGGCGGCCTCCTTCTTCGAAACCGTAGAGGCGTCAAGAGCGCATTTGACAAGCAAATTGACTATGTCATCCCGGCTTCCAGCCAAAGAAGCTACTAAGTCTATGCTACGCTTATTTGGGCTTCTAGGATAATCTATAACTGCGACTTCCCTAGCGTACTTATAGATAGTTGCTAGCACCTTGTAAAAGTAATCTTCCGCATTAATGTCTCTCGCATTCAGTCTCATCGCCTATACCACCGGCGGCATTAAATCCATGTACAGCTACTACCTGCAACTCAATCCACATTAAAACTTAAATTAGGAGCTATTTAAACTTCTAGACTTAGAAGAGGGTTTCCAAGATTGAGTTGCCATTCCCGTTTAATAACCGTTCTAGCGTACGCCGTCTTAAATATTACGGGATGCAGGTAATATTTAGCTAATCAATAGTTAACAGGTTTGATACCCCTCGACTAGAAGCGGTTTCACTCGGGCGTTCGGAATTGAACGGTCATGAGGCGCCTGATGCTAGCGTCTTAGAAGACGCTCTCTCTAAACTAATAGAATATAATGATAAAGTGAGGGAGGGCAACTATGAGGTAGCTGGGTGCAGCTACGAAGCAAGGGGTGGTGTTATCATAGTAGATCAATGTCATAATAAACCCATAATAATTATAGGTGACATACATGGTGATATAGAATCTTTAATTTATATAGATGAAATAGTATTGAAGGATAAGGCAAAATCGTCTATGGTAATCTTTCTGGGAGACTACGTTGATAGGGCTTCAGGAGTTCGACAGATAAAAACGGTGATAAAGCTTAGTGAAATAGCTGGGAAGTATGCAGGCAATGTGTTGCTTCTGAGAGGTAACCATGAGCCACCCCGCGGGCTGGAACCTATGCCCCATGACTATCCTGAGGCGCTTATAAGCCTCTACGGGGACGAAGCAGGATACAAGCTGTACGAGGATTCTAGAAGGTTTTTCGACTCTCTTTTCCACGCGGTTGTGGTAAAAGAGGGCGTCCTAGCTGTCCATGGCGGCCCACCCACATGGGGCTTTGACAGAGACGTGTTTGAGTACTTAGATTGGAGGCGGGAGACGGAAAGGTTTATAGAGATACTATGGAATGATCCTTACGAGGGCGAGTACGAGCAGCTCCCTAATCCTAGAGGTGTTGGGAAGCTCTGGGGAAAACCTGTAACGGTTAAGGCATTAGAAGCCACAAACACCAAAATCATAGTCAGGGCTCATGAGCCAGTAGCTAGCGGGTACAAGTTTAACCACGAGAGGAGGGTGATAACAGTATTCTCAAGGAAGGGGGCGCCCTATGGTAACCCTCTCGCTGCGGTAATAATATGTCAGTCCTCTATTCAGCTTGCTAGGACTCCTCGTCAGTGCGTATTCCAGTTTTAGACAGTTAAGTATAGTTTAGCTGGGGCTCGGAGATTAATTACAGGGCTCTGTTACTTTTGAAGTTTCTTCGCATTCTCTTCTATTTCCGGTATGTTACCTGCATTGGCGTCTCTAGGCTTGAAGCCTGTCGCGGGGCACCCATACTTTATGGCTAATATGTTGAGCCTGTTACAGATAATACATACTAGTTTCTGCATCTCGACGTAGCTGGACTCGGGGTCGTCGGACGCTCTAGAGAGTACGTCAGCCAGCTTCTTGACAGCTGCTCTCATGGAAGCATCGTTCATGATTATCCTAACGTATTTGTCGCCCCTCTTACCCTCCAAGTAATACGAAATAGCGGCCGGCGTAGTGCCTAAGACTTTGGCGGCTGAATACTTGCTCATATTCTTCTCTTCGACGAGCACTTTTGCGACGGCAGCTCTTATAGAAGGGAATATATTCCTAGCAGCATATTCGCAGGGAAGCTCATATCTCGGCGTAATCACGAGGTAACACCCTGACCCCTTCCATTATGTTAAGGCGTCTTCGTGGAAAATATACTTTTCATACAAGCATATGCCGCCGCCGACCGCACAAATAAGGTGTATGATATGCTTTAACGTTTAAGCCCTGTGGTTGTGCATGAGTATGTGTTAGGCGGCGCTAAAGAATGGGGGGTAGACAGTCTTGCATCGCAGGTTTTACGAGCTAGATCTCTCCGATGAGTTTAGGAGGGAGTTACGCGAGACTCTAGCGGAAATGATTCACCCCGTCGAGGCGAACGTATTCCTAGCCCGGTCGGGTTGTGACACGTGCAGCGACACGCTGGCACTGATGAAGGCAATAGAAGAGGAGGCTCCGGTTAAAGAAGGCAGGAAACTGTTTAAGCTAAACGTGTATTGGAGGGAGGATCCTAGCGCTGCTGAAGCATTCAAGAGGGAAAAGGTTGATCGCGTACCTACGGTCTCGTTTATCGACGGATATGCTAGGTGGACAGGTATACCTGCGGGCGAGGAGATCAGGGCTCTTGTCGAGGTTATAATGAGGATTAGTGAAAGGGAATCCGGCCTGGAGGAGACGACGAAGCAGGAGCTGAGGAAGCTTAAAGGTAAGGTCCATGTCGAAGTGATAGTCACGCCGAGCTGCCCCTACTGCCCCTACGCGGTCCTGCTTTCACACATGTTCGCCTACGAGGCCTACGTGGGAGGTAACCCGGTGATAATATCAGAGGCGGTAGAGGCCTACGAGAACACGGATATAGCAGACAAGTATGGAGTCATGAGCGTCCCCAGCATCGCTATCAACGGGCAACTTGTATTCGTAGGTGTTCCCTACGAGGAGGACTTCATAAACTACGTAAAGGCCGCTGCCGAGGGTAAGCTCAAGATTAGAGGGCCCATAGAGGCCGGTGAAGCCGAGGGGCTCTAAGGCTAATCCCTCCCCCTCTGCTTCATGGCAGCCAGCCTGGCTTTAAGAAGCCTGGTAGCCATAGGACGTCCAAGCCTTATTTTTATCTTTCCGCAGAAACAGGGAGGCAAAGGTATACTTACACGGGGCCCACCGGGCATGAGAGTAGCGGAGCCTCCGGGACCCTCTACAACGACCTCCCTAGCAGGCATGGGAGGGTTGAAATGAACCCTGCCAGCGTCGGCGCTGCCCAGTACAACAGCCTTGATTACCACTTCATCTTTAACTTCTACTAGGGCTGCATGAGCCTCTACGCTGTAGAAATTGAAATGCCTCCTAGGGCCTTCCACGGGCTTCCAGTCTACTAGCATTTCAGCGAGCATTCTAAACGCAGTGTCAACGCCTCCCGCCGCAACAGCAATGGGGCCTTTAGAGCTGACGTAGACTCGCCCGCTGGATAGCTCGATTTCCACCCCGTTGATGGAAGCCATCGAGACCATTCTACGGCCGTACCCGAGAACCAACGCTAAGGCTTCGAAGGACCCCGATGAGAACCTGCACTTATCCAATGGCTCATGGAACGTGGATATATAAAGCATTTTTATTTTTAAATGGGTAGCCCTGCTTTTCAGGCTCAGCTCGGACTCGCCCGGGTACAATAGGATTGAGCCCCTGTTCTCGTAGGCCTCCCACCCGCCACCGAGCTTATATATATTCCACGTGGCTAGCCTGGAAAGCGTCCCCTCGGCTTCTAAGACGCCGGCCACGGCCATCCTGCTCTGGGCTCGCCTCGCCGGCAAGGCTTCAAGGCACCGAGAGGTCGCAGCGGGGTTAAGAGGCTCTAAGCCAGGAGGCGCTAATGGGCCCCACCCTGTTTGAATGCATCCGGCTGTCTCGGCTTTCACAGGAGATATAGTTTTCCATGAGAGAGGGTTGAAGTAGCCCTCTACTCCTTCACCGCCTAGAAGGTTCAAGAGCCCCCTAGCCGGCATTTCAGGGTCTATGCGCCCATATTCTAAGACAAACCTGGCGGGAGCCGACATATGAGACGTGAGGGTCTTGTCGCCCCCGGCTAAGTAAGAGAACGAGCCGCACTCTAGTGAAGGGCCGTCCCATCTTGCTAGCCCCTCTATCACGGCAAGAGAGTAGCCCGGCACTGCCTCTCGTAGCAATTTAACCGACTCAGCCAATGGTGCCAATATGCCGTCAAAGCAGACTGTCAAGTATGCTAGCCACCTCCCCAGCGCTCCTAGCCTTAAACGCTACATGAAGCATTCCTGCCTCGCGGTCGACGTCTAAGTCTAGGTTTAATTCCTCGGCTCTCTCGGCTACGTGCTGATACCTGTCTAGCCTGGCAATTAGTTGCACGAAGACGTAAGAGCCGAAAACAACGCTTACCCTTAAAGAGCCGGCTTCGTCGAACCCTACAACCTTAAAACGAGACACCCAGGCACCGTCGAGAGCTTTAAGTTTTTCCTCTATCCTGGAAACCCTTAAACCTTTATCTTCCAACAGCTTGGCGACACCGCCGGCATCCAAGCTACCTCACCTCTTCCAGGGGAGCGTCTGTGACCGCGGTAATGTCGTCACCCCTCGGGAGGGGGCAAGTGTCTTCATCCGCTCCCCATAGCTAACCCGGAAAACCCCGGGCATCCTAATAACTATGTGATCGGGGCTATGAGGAGTTACTCCCGGCCCGAGCATTGTATGCGATGAAGAAAACTTACCCGCCTGAGCCCCTGAGCGAAACAAAGCTTACACTAAGCTTTAATCTAGTATGCCGTAAAGGATCTTCAACTCGTCTAGGGTTAAAGGCTCGCCTCTCTTCATCTTCTCCGTTAGCTCTTGCTTCTTCCTTTCTAGCTCTTCTAGCTCGAGGCCCTTAGCTATAGCAAACTTTATCTCGCTAAGCCTCCTTTCAAGCTCTTTCCTCTTAGACTGCAGCTCCTCTATCTTCTTAGTAAGCTCGTCTATGGAAGCACTTTTCTCCTCTATCTTCTTAGTAAGCTCGTCTATCCTAGAATTGTATTCCTCTATTCTTTTAGTGAGTTCTGCGAGCTCGTTCTTAAGAGTGCCGGCTTTCTCTCTCAACTCGTTTATCCTGCTGGTTAGCTCGCGGCTGCGGAGTATGAGCGCCTTAACCTCAGCCTTTAACTCTATAAGCGATAGCACCTGCTGCCTAGCCTTTTTTACCCTCTCAACGATCTCCTCGAGCCTCGCGATCTCCTCCACTATGTTCTTCTCCTCTTCAGGTGATAGCAGCCTAGTCTGCATAATCATCTCTAGCTCTTCTATCCTTTTCTGTAGCCTCTTAATACTGACCTTGACTATGTTGCTTCCCTCGCGTGAAACGAGATTCTGAAGAACCCTTAATTGGTCCCTTTTAATGACTAGCTCGTCCCTAACCTTCTTTCTCTCCTCTTTTAGCTTAGCTAGCTCGTCTAGGACCTTCTTTCTCTCCTCTCTAACCTCTCTTAATCTGGCGACGAACTGTCTCTTCTCCTCTATAAGACTCCTTTTCTGCTGTCTTAGCGCTTTAACTTCTTCGATAAGCTTCCTCCTCTCCTCCTTAAGCTTGACTATCTCGTTCCTAATCTCGTCAAGCTGTTTTGTCAGCAGGTCGGCTTCCTTTCTAAGCTCTGCAACATTCCTCCCGCGGCCCTGCACTCACTCATCACCTAGGTCTCATTTAGTGAGCCCTTAATCCGTTCTAAGCCTGTAGAGGTAGACTTACTGCAACCCCTAAAAAGGCTTATCGGGTCGTAGTGGGTGGAGAAAAGGGAGGAAGCTTAAAACTAGTAATTGCGGAGCGCTTCAGGCGATCTTTGTCCTAGCTATAAGGGCTAGAGTGGGGTTCTCTGTGAAAGCTGCAGCTACTATTCCCTTTACCTCTTCGCTAGCCCTATGCTCTACTAGCAAGTACTCGCTATCGCTGCCCCTATCGTTGCTGGGTCTCTTAACCCTTAGAAGTAGCGATTCCAAGGCAATCACCGCCGGCATAGCTAATCCCCGTTATTTATAGTTTATATTTCAACGGGAGGCTTAAAATGATATGATTTCTGGGTAAGTGTAAACGGTGGGTTAAACGTATAAGCGGTTAAGCCTGATTGAGGCGCATTGATGCTTAGTGTTAGCGGGTTCTAGCTTAGCATTTAATCGTGTTTTTGCCTGCGCTGAGTGGTGTTGAGCTTAGCAGGAGATGGTGCGATATGAGAGTCGGCGATGTTATAGCAGCTTTGTCAATGGCTTTGATCATTATCATATTTCTGTCGCTTGTGACTATATTCTCATTTATAGTGTGGAATCGCCTGGGTTTACCCGAAGGACCTGTAAGGCTTGAGTTAGCGCTAGTCGGTGTTCTACTAGTTTTTGCTGGTATTACAGGCATTGTGTGGGTGTATTTAAAGTTCCCGCCAATAGCAATGTTATCGTTAACTATAAAGTCTTTGCCGGGGGAAGTAGCGGCTCTTATAGGCGTCTATAGGCCGCCTAGCAGGTGTACAAGCACGTTTAAAATAGTGGTCGAGGGCCCCTACAGGTGTACGAGGCACCCGCTTTACTCGTCTGCTCTACTCGTCTTCACGGGCTTAGGCCTCATAAAGCACCCATTCCTGCTAGCCTCGGCATTACTGTACGCCGGCTACATGGTGATTGCAACCGCAGAGGAGAGGTACCTAGAGCTGGTGACATGCGGGGAGTATAGTAGGGCTATGAAGGGAGTCCCCAGGCTTAGCCCATTCAGTATGCTATTGTGCCTTATACGTATAGTTAAGCCTAGCGGGGCTCCCCGCAGAGCCTAAAAGGCTCAGGAGGCTTGACACCAAGGTCCTTGACTGACCGTTGAGAGCTGAAAGCGGCGTCGATCGCGCTCTCACCCTCGAGGTATCGTGCCAGGCTTTCCGCGAGGGCTGGGGCCAAAGTAACGCCTATCCCGTCGAATCCGGCGAATAGGATTACATTCCGGCAACCCTTTAAGGGGCCCACGAGAGGCGCTGTATCCTTACATGCAGCGCAGGGGGCTGAAAGCACCTTTTTAAGACGCCAATAGCTGCTTTCAGGGACCCTCCTAGCCAGCGCGTCTATGAACAATGATATGGACTGTGGGTCAGGCGAGTAGGCGTCCAGGGGCTTCCCTACTTTTCGAAAAAGCCCGTCACCAACCTGAGCATCCTGGCCCCAGAAAGCTGCGTAGAAGTCTAAAGAGTCGTCGATTATAGCGGAATGTTTGAGAGGCTTACGCGGGTCTAGGAAAGCAGTCTCACATGAATACACCTCTAAGGCCTCGATTTCAAAGCCTAGGACCTCGGGTAGCCATGGCCCCGAGGCCACTATGATTACATCAGGACGTAACACTTTCGAGCCCACTACGACCGAGCCGCATTTTACCCTGGCAATGCCGGCTATGACGTCACCGACCTCCCTAAAAACCATATTCTTTATAGAACCCGTGTCGACTAGAACGCTGTCTACAACATTGAGAACCTCTTCCCTGTAAATCTTTATTTGAAAGCCGGAGACCGTCTCGAAGAGACCAGGCTCCTCTGTAAATGTTAGAACCTTCTCCCCTCTCCTTTCAAGGCTCTCCAACACGACTCTGGAGCATTTGTCGTTAGCATTTCTCACCCAATAGATGGGGGCTTCCTTAACGGACTCCGAGAACTCACTCAAGTATAGTCTCTTAGACTTTAAAGCTGCGTCTAAGAATGGGGGCGGCATAAGGGGGGAGACTATACCCGCTGATATGGAAGTCGCGTCTAGACCTCCCCCATCTATGATGGTCACGTCGTATCCCTTCCTAGCTAGGAACCATGCTGCCATGAGCCCTGCTATACCGGAGCCTACAATGGCTACTTTCAAAACGCGCACCGTTAGAGGTGGAAGTAGCTCACTGGCGCTAATTTTGGGCTTGAACCGCGGTATAGCGAGTTGTGTGGTGCGCTAGCATGGCTGCTAGAGTGCTGGCGACTAACGACGACGGCGTATGGAGCCTCGGGCTAAAGCTGCTAGTGAAGGCGCTTAAGAGTGAAGGATTAGACGTTGTAGTCTATGCTCCACTGGGTGACTGGAGTGGCTCCGGCAAATGCACGGGTAAGACTGATCCAAAGGCGATATTCAGGATAAGCCTAGCCGGGGTTAGCGGGTACGCTGTTAACGCTCCTCCAGCCATGTGCGTAGAGATAGGCCTACTAGCAGAGCAGGGTTATGACGCTGTGGTTTCGGGTATAAATCAAGGGCCTAATGTAGGCGTTTACGATTTCTTCACAAGCGGGACTATAGGTGCGGCGCTTGAAGCGGCCCTCAGAGGGGTTCCCGCGGTAGCCGTTAGCAGCTACTGTGGCGATAAGCAGGGGGACTACGAGGATAAGTGTATGGGGCCTGCCGCGGTTGTCGCGGCAAAGATAACCTCGTTTATAGCTGAGAGGAGGCCCCAAACCTTCGACGTTGTAATAGTAAACGCTCCAAGGCCTCCCTGGAAAGGCGTCATCGAGGCAACAATGTATGTGGGTGCGCCGAGGCCTAGGTTAGAGTTGAGGGGGTTTAGGGCTGTGATAGGCCGCCTTGATCGAAGACGTTTCTACGCAGAAGCGCCTCAGGGCAGCGATGCGCGGGCAGTGCTAGAAGGCTATCTTGTATTGGTGACTGTTAGGGTTGGAAAGGATGGCGTCTATTGGGGTATAAGAGGGCGTGAGGCCGAGGACCTACGCTCGCTGGCTGAGAGGGCTGCAGTTGATATTGGTGCTGTTGAGCGTTGATAGCGGGAGGAGGCTCTGGATGATAGAAGCCTGCAACCTGCACGGAGGCGTTGAGCTGGTGCGGGGGCGTAGGTGTAGCCGTAGGTGCGGCTATAATAGCCGTTTCGGCCCGGTGGGCCAGAAACGCCTTCTCGTACTCCCTTAAAGCGTCCTCGGTGGTTAAGTGGAGGTACACTTGAGTCACTTTTATGTCGCTGTGGCCTAAGAGCTTCTGGAGAGACGCTAGGCTTATACCCCTCCTTAGCGCCTCGGTGGCAAAAGTATGCCTGAGAATGTGAGGGGAAACCCTGCGCGGGTCGACCCCCGCCCTCTCAGCCAGCTTCTTAATCCTCTTATAAACCGCTTTATAAGATAGAGGGATAACTCTGCCTTTCCACCCACTCCTAACACCAGCCTCCATGATTAGGGTTCTAGAGATAGGTCCTAGGGCTACCAGTCTCTCCTTTCCATACTTTCCCCTGACTCTGGCAACGCCGCGCTCCAGGTCGACATCCTTGTATTCCAGGGAGAGCAGTTCGCCGACTCTCATCCCTGTCTCAGCCATGAGTGCTACTATGAGGGCGTCGTAAAGGTCTCTTGCAGCTGATATGAGGGCTTCAACCTCGCCCCATGATAAGGCGCCTCTAACCCTTCTAGGCCCTTTAGGCAGAGCTGGAGCCTCGGTTAGCGAGCCGGCCCATTTAAGAAATTTTCTCACGAGCACGGTATAGTAGTGGGAGGTTGCTTGAGAAAGGCCTCCTTTAGACGCCATTCTAGAGAGCGAAGCAGACCAAGCCAGGTAATCGCTATCCCCCACAGAGTACATAGGCCTGTTGGGCCCTGCGAACTCAGCGAACCTTTTCAAAGCAGCCTTGTAGACCTTCAAGGTCCTATTGCTAGCCCCCGACGCCTCCAGGTATTTAAGAAATATCTCTATGGCCTGCTCGAGTGTTAGCCTTTCTAACCCCTTAGGAGGAGGAGGTAAGGGTATCGATAGCCGCAACCCTCGCCCCCTATAAGCTTTGCATTATAGTGAACGGCTTAGAACCGCTGAGGGGATGATACTGCGGTATTTCCGTTGCTCGGCTAATAGCGTGTAGTGGTAATAACGCGTTAGGGATTTGAACCGCGACCCGCAACACTCGACTAAGCACCCCGCTAAGCTAGCCGTTAATAGCGTGAACGGTTTGATCCGAAAATCTGGAGCGGGGGTAAATAGTATTGCCTTTATGGAGGATCCCTAAGCCTAAGAACGAGAAGTTCCTAGGCTTCGAGCCTGGAACTAAGGAGAGAGAGCTTCTGAAGAAGAAGCTAGAGGAGATCAAGAACAAGACCGTAGAGATACCGCTGATAATTGGCGGCAAAGAGGTTAAGACGGGGAACACGATAGAAATTAGGGCTCCCCATGAGAAGGATAGAGTACTAGCCATAGCTCACCTTGCAGGAGAAGAGGAGATCAGGGAGGCTATTGAGAAGGCTCTCGACGCTTGGACTAAGTGGAGCGAGATGGAGTGGTACCACAGAGTGGCTATATTCCTAAAGGCAGCCGACCTGCTGGCAGGACCTTACAGGATCGAGGCGGACGCAATAATAATGATGAATCATTCGAAGACGCCGTGGGAGGCTGAGATAGACCTAGCAGAGCTAGTCGACTTCTGGAGATTCGGCGCCTATTACACAAGATTCATATATGAGCAGCAGCCGGAGCAGGCCGAGGGCGAGATTAACAGGGTCGACTGGAGGCCCTTAGAGGGCTTCATACTAGCCATCCCGCCGTTCAACTTCTTCAGCATCGGAGGCAACCTGCCTTCAGCTCCGGCTATGGTAGGCAACGTGGTGATCTGGAAGCCTTCCAGGTGGGTTATATACTCAAACTATTTCATAATGAAGATACTGATGGAGGCTGGCCTGCCGCCGGGCGTAATAAACTTCGTGCCGTTCGAGTATAAGTACACTAATATAGTGTTGAGCCATCCAGACTTCGCCGGCCTACACTTCACGGGTAGCTATTCCACCTTTGTGAGACTCTGGAAGATGATCTCTGCAAACCTCGAGAAGTATAGGAACTTCCCGAGAATAGTAGGCGAGACCGGAGGCAAGGACTTCATAGTGGTGCACCCCAGCGCTGATATAAGGGAGGCAGTGGTGGCAACTATCCGAGGAGCCTTCGAGTATCAGGGTCAGAAGTGTAGCGCCGCTTCAAGGCTCTTCGTGCCCAAGAGTATATGGCCCAAGTTCTGGGAGATGATGAAGGCTGAGCTGGACAAGATAAAGGTCGGCCCCGTCGACGACTTCTCAGTCTTCATGGGGGCCCTGATAAGTGAGGAGCAGTTCAGGAAGGTCGTTAGCTACATAGAGTACGCTAAGCAGCACCCCGAGGAGTACCAGATAATCTATGGCGGGAAGTACGATGACAGCAAGGGCTGGTTCGTCTGGCCCACGGTGATACTCACTAATAACCCGAAGGGTAAGCTTATGACTGAGGAGATCTTCGGACCCGTCTTGACGGTATACGTCTACGATGACGACAAATACGACGAGATCCTATGGATTGTTGACAAGGCGGCCCCCTACGGTCTAACGGGTAGCATCTTCGCTAAGGACAGAGAGGCTATAATGAAGGCTGAGAGGGCGTTGAGGTACGCTGCAGGCAACTTCTATATCAACGATAAGCCCACGGGCTCTATAGTGGCTAGGCAGCCCTTCGGAGGCAGCAGGTGGAGCGGCACTAACGACAAGGCGGGCTGGTTCCTCAACTTACTCAAGTGGCTGACCCCAAGGAGCATCAAGGAGACGCTTGTGCCGCCCAAGGAGTGGCGGAGGCCGTACATGGAGCCAGAGTAGCGCAAGCCTAGAACCGCATAAATTTGGTTTTTGTGGGCCTTAATCCTATGCCCCGCCCACCAGTTTTAATACGTATGACAGCCACTTTTCCCGTCAAGCGTTAAGTTCCGGAGCCTTCTACTAGGAGTCTAGCTAGGAGGTGCAGTCTGTGGCGGCAGCCCACGATAAGACTCACATGGACTACGCCTATGAGCTCGACATCGCTGTTAAGCCCGACGCTAGGACACCCATATTCAATAAAGAGTATGGCTCCTTCAGTGGGGCCGGGGTGCCTCTGTTCAGCCTCGGCGGGGGCCCTCTAAGGTATGCTCTCTATGAAGTCCTGGTGAAGTTCCATGCGAGGCGAGGCTATTACGTGGTTGAAACCCCTATTATAGCCAGCACGGAGCTATTCAGGATATCGGGCCACTTGGAGTTTTACAGGGAAAACATGTACATCTTCAACATAGAGGACCACGAGTTCGCAGTGAAGCCTATGAACTGTCCTTACCATATACTCTTATTCATGAACCAGGTTGCTAAATACCGCTCTAAGACGCCCTTGCCTTTCAAGGTGTTCGAGATAGGCAGGGTTCACAGGTATGAGCCGAGTGGTAGCGTGTACGGCTTGCTAAGGGTGAGGGGATTTACACAGGACGACGCTCACATAATAACCCCAGGGGAAAAAGCTGTAGAGACGGTCTACAGGGTCTTCGAAGAGATGAAGCTGGTCCTAGAAAAGATATTCAAGATAAAGGTGGGCCCCGAGACTTTCAGGGTTAGGCTCAGCATGGCGGATAGGAGCAAGATCGGGGAAGAGTACATGGGGACTCTGCAGGAGTGGGTGGGGGCTGAGAGCGCTCTCGAGGAGGCAGCTAAGATTATAAGGGAGAGCCACGGCATAGAAATTGTCAAGCTTGAGGGGGAAGCTGCTTTCTACGGGCCCAAGCTGGACTTCATAATGGTTGTCGAGGAGGCGGGTGTGAGGAAGGAGTGGCAGATGGGCACTATACAGTTCGACTTCAACCTGCCCCGTAGGTTTAAGCTGTACCAGCTGACCCGGGAGTCTCACGGCATAGAAGATGTTTACATCATACACAGGGCTCTATTAGGTTCTATAGAGCGCTTCCTAGGGGCATACCTGGAGCACAGAAAGGGTAGGCTCCCCTTCGTGCTAGCACCGCTCCAGTTCGCGGTGGTTAAGGTCCTTACAGGCGACGAGAGTATAGACAAGGAGATAGAGAGCGTTGCCGAGAGCCTCAAAGGGAAGCTGCTAGAGAGGGGCTTCAGGGTGGCCGTGATGGACTCGTCGAAGACAGGCCTCTCGGGCGACGTGAAGAGGATGGAGTCCACGGTGAAGCCTTACATAGCCGTCTTCGTGGGCGCCAGGGAGGTGTCTGAGGGGAAGTTAGACGTGAGGCCGTTCAACCTGGAAGCCATGAAGAGGGATAGAGTTGTGATAGAGTATATGAGCGTGGAAGAGGCGGCGAGCATGCTGGAGAAGCTGGCAGCGGAGCTGGAGAAGCCTGTAGCCGAGCTAGCAGGCCAGGCGCCCAGGATACCGGGCGACTACACCCACATGGTGTGACCCGGGCTTAGAATCAGAGTAGCTCGGCCATGAGGCAACGCTTTATACCTCCCCCGGGAGAGTCTACCCTGGAATGGGGGCCCGTCGTCTAGCCCGGTTAGGACGCCGCCCTCACACGGCGGAGGTCCGGGGTTCAAATCCCCGCGGGCCCACCACAGAGCCATTACAGAGCGGTTCTATACACTGGAGCTGCAGGTCCTGCTGGGCCATGCGGCCCGGGAGGTAGTCGAGAAGCACTACCTCCTCCGCGACCAGATCGAGGACCTGCGCCGGAAGTACGATCTCGCCATGTCTTACGTGCTGTGCCTGGGAGAGGAGGGGGGAGAAGGTGGGTGGTGGCTGAGCCTACGGCTCCTCACGGCCTCTCTAAGCCCGAGAGGGTGGCTAAGCTCTACCGTAAGAGGATAGTCCCGAGCGGCCGGGTCTACGTGCACAAGCTCGGCTACGACGCCTACAGGCTCGACGCTATACCTGGCGATGTCAGGAAAGAGTACGAGGAGAAGCGCCGGGCGGCGATGCAGCCCCTCCTGGAGGAGCTGGAAAAGGCGTGGCTAGGTGAGGGCTAGGAGCGGGCAAGCCTCTTAAGCTCCCTTATGAGGTCCTTGTAGGTTATCTTGCCCAGTGTGAAGTCGTCTAGCAGCCTCCCCGCCTTCTCCCTGTCCCTCGCCTTGAGGTATAGTCTGTGGATTAGCAGGGTCCTCCTCTTAACTACGGCCTCGTGCCTCGCAACCTCCTTCTTAAGCGAGGACACCCCAGCCACCCCCCTCTAAGAGGCTACTCTACGGGTATAAATATGGGTCTGCGCCCGGTCTGGTCGCTGTAGAACTGGAATAGCCTTAGATCGCACGTGGCGAGGATGGCGTCTAGCTCTATCGCGGACAGGGCTATCATGACGTCTGCTGGGCCGATCTCCCTAACCCACCTGCCATACCTGCCTAGCCTGCGCTCCAGCTCCCTAACCCTAGGCCCCTCTGGCTGGCCTAGCATCTCCATCGCCTGCCTCCTCAGCCACTCCCTCCCGCTGGCCTCTATGTCATAGAGGACCGCGTACGTCAGGCACGCGTGCTCCAGGATGCACCTGGCTATGCTCCTCAGCGGCTCCCTGCCGCGCGCTGCTACCCATATCACGCATGTGTCAGCCACTACCTCACAGCTCCTCCTCGCCGCCATACTCGCCCTCCTCAAGGGCCTTCAGTATCTCCTCCTCGCTCGGCACCCCCTCCCTGCAGAGCACCTCTATGAGCACGGAGTAGCGTGTGCTCGGGGGTGGCCCCCGGGGCCTGTAAGCCCACTTTAAGCCTTCCCACGCTACTAGCCCGGCCATGGATTCTTTGAGCTCCTCGCAGTCCCCCCTCCTGGGCGCCGTGAGATATGGGGCTAACTCGGAAACGTCGCCTCTCTCGAGGAACCGCCGGAGGGCCTGCTTGAGGGCCTCAGCGCTACGCTTACCCCACCTATATCCCCTAGCGAAGTCGTAGCTCACGCCCTCCTCGCCCCTCTTAACAATCGCCCTGGCGTCCTTCCCCGCTATGCGCCTGGGCAGCCTCTTCCTCCGCAGGGCGTAGGCTACCAGGCGCTTGATGACCCTAAGCTCAGCCTCGCTAGCCCCGTGTATCCTCGCGAGGCGTACAATGAACCTGAGGCGCCTCTCCGCCAGGTCCCAGGCCATCCTAATTTTCTTACAATCGTCGTTATCATACGTGTACCCCCTCCGCCAGTCCCTGAGGACCGCCCAGGCCAGCGCCACAGCCTCGCTAATAGTGTCCACCCCGGGCCTCTCGATCCTCCGGATAAACCAGCCCTCCCTCCGGGCCATGCAGCTATCTCTACCTTGATACACAGGCATACTCTCACCTCCGGCCCCCAAGCAAGAGGAAGCCCAGGACAGCCGCGGCCAGGATGCCAGCCGGGACCAGCAGCCCACGGAGCCCGGAGCCGCCCTCACCCTGGAGGGTGATGGTTTGGACCTGGGTAATGACAGTTGGCTTCCCAGATATCGTTGTGGTTATGATTTTCGTTGTCGTTGTGGTTATCGTTTGGTTTTCGTGACCGTCTGCCGCCAACCGCTAACGCCAGGCCCTATTTGCTCCTCAGCCTTTAGGTTCCCATTGCTATCGTAAACCCTGACTGTGCCCTCGCAGCTCATTCCCAGGCTCCCGCCCAGCCCAGCCCCGCTTGCAGCCGCCGCGCTGGGTGTCCTCGGATTCACGCTTTTGAGGCGGAGGTGAGGTCCTACGCAATCGTTAACCACCCGGTTAACGATAATAGCGTCTGTCACGCTGGATGCGATAACCACCACCCTAGGCCTGGGCCTGAGAGTGCCCGAGGCCGGGCCCCTCGCCTCGAGGCTGCTACCTTCCTTAGGGCCTCTCTACTGGCCTCTGCAGGCCCTGGTGCTGCTGTGCCTCTACAGGCTGCTTAGGAGGGCGGGGCTCCCCCCGGACTGGGCCGCCGCGGTCGCGGCGCTGGGGCCCTGGGCCGCTGGGTGGCATAATGCAGGTTTATTGTTGAGGGGTGCCCCGGGTGTCTAGCAGGGCCCGGGAGAGGCGCTGCCGGGACGCGGTCTGCTACGTGAACGCTAACCTGCTGGTAGCCCTGGATAGGAGGGATAGGAGGGCTATAGAATTCGCGGGGAGAAACCGGGGCTGCCTCTACACTGTAGCAGAGGTAATCGAGGACGAGGTGCCAGGGGCCGCCGAGATAGCCCGGAGGCACGGGATACTAGTTAGGACCGTGAGCCGGGGGTTGATGG
>JALUAM010000051.1 GCA_027051095.1 Acidilobaceae archaeon
TTAATGCCGGTCTCCGCGGAGTTAACAACCATTATCCTCGGCGCTTCCGAGAGGGCCTCTATGACGTCAGCCCTGCTCGCCTCAGACTTGAGAGTAACGGTTACGTGGTGTACATGCATTAGGGTGGTGGGCACCACCACGGCGGCAGTCTTAATGTCCAGCCAGGGTAGGACTGTCTTGACGTCTAAGGCGTGGTGGCTTGGCAGGGAAGGCGGGTTCAGCATTATAGCGTTTATAGGGCCCCTCTTGACTTCTTTGGGGTCAGCGGCCCTCCTTATTATCACGGCTCTAACTTTCTCGACGCCGAAGGCGTTGTTCAGGGTGCATATCAGCCTTAGCAGCCCGGTTGTGTTGCACGAGACGACCCTCACGCTTCTAGCCCCGCGGGCGTCGTCGTAGTTGCAGAGAGAGCTGAAGCTGACCTCGGCTACGCCGGGCTTCTCACCGCCCTGGTACACCTGCCTCACGCCCGCCTCTTCGTAAACCGGCTTGTTCTTCTCGCCCTGCCCCTCCGGCGTGGCATCCACTATAACATCGACTCTCTTGAGCAGGTCCTGGAGGGTCCCTGCAACCTTTATCCCAGCCTTATCGAACTCCTCGGCCTCAGCCTCGCCCGGCACGTATAGGGGGATCGCCTTCGAAGCCGCGTAGTAGGCGCTGTAGTCGACTTTCCTCTTCACTACGCCCACTAGGCTCATATCACGCTGTAGCATCACAGCCAGGGCGACCCTCTTGCCTATAGTGCCGAAGCCGTTGACGCCAACCTTAATTTCCATCGCTCCCACCCCCCACTAGCTTGAATTTCTCAGCCGATTCTGCAAGCGCTTCAAGACCCGGGAGGGGCCTCCCCGAGAGGAACTGGAGGAGAGCCCCTCCCCCCGTGCTAACGTGGACCCTAGAGGGGTTAAGCTCGCCTGCAACCTCCCTCAGTATCGCCCTGAAGTGGCCACCACCCAGGATGACCTTGGCCCCGCTCCTCACGGCCGCTCTCACCAGCTCCACAGTGCCGGCCCTGAATCTAGGCTCTTCTATGACGCCGGCGGGCCCCCTAATCACTATGACCCTTGCCTTGGACAGCTTAGCCCCGTAGTACTCTATAGTCGAGGGGCCTATGTCCTTGGGGGCCCCCCTCAGGCTGGAGGAGTCCGCGACATATACCCTATCCCCCTCCTGGACCATGAAGTCGAGGGGAGTCTTGATCGGCCTGCCCTCTGCTATCAGCTCAACAGCCCTCCTCAGCTTGCCCTTAGACTTCCTCTCTACCAGCTCTTCAACGGCGGGCGGCAACCTCTTACCCATAGCTTTAAGGAACATGAGGCCCACTAGACCGGCGGTTAGGACCTCGTCTGCCGCCCCCGACGATGTAAGGTAATCTATAAGGTCGACGGCGTCTGCCAGCTTAGCGCCGCCGACTATGAACACACGCGGCCTCTCACCCTCTTCAAGGGCTTCTGTGAGGGCTCTAACCTCGCTCTCAAGGACTCTGCCCGCATAGCCGGGCAGCACCAGGGGAAAGCCTACTATGCTTGCCTGGCTTCTATGTGAGGCGGAGAAAGCGTCGTTTACGTATGCGTCGAAGAACCTTGAGAGTCTGGTGACCATGAGACCTCTAGCGTGGACCTCCGCTGGAGCCTCCAGGTAGTCTTCGCTGACTATCCTGGAATTGTCAAGCAGCACGGCTTCGCCGGGAGACAGCCTTGAGAGCCTCCTAGCGCTCTCGGCGCCTATAACGTCCATGACGAATTCGACGTAAACGCCAGAGGCTTTAGAGAGGAGCTCGGCGTGTTGCTCGAGGCTGATAAAGTCGCTCTCCAAGGGTCTCCCCTGGTGGGAGAGTATAGCGACAGCTGCACCCGACTCAACTAGCTCTTTCAAAGTCTTAGCAGCCTCCTCTATCCTAGACGCATCTATTATCCTCCCAGTCCCAGGGTCGACGGGGCTGTTAAGATCAAAGCGGACTAAGACGCGTTTACCTTTAAAGTCGGCGTCGTCCATTGTGGCTATAAGTTTATTCCTGTACCTCACGGGCACCCTTCATCGACCCCCAAGTCCGGGAAGAGAGGGACGCGAGTACGTTCAGAGCGACTGGGGGGACTCGATACCCCCTTTAAAGCCCGCCTTACCAACTTTAACTCCCCGCGGCGCTCTTAAGTCGATAGGTAGCGATGCCATGGAGATCGAGGTAGAGTGGTGCTATCACTCATACGTTATATTAAGAGTTGAGGGCGTGACTATAGCTATAGACCCTCACGACGGAGGTAGTATAGGTCTTCCTACGTGCAGAGTCAACGCGGATTACATCCTAGTCACTCACGACCATTTCGACCATAACGCCGTTGAGGTGGCGTCGGGGCAATCGACTAAGAAGGTGTTCAAGTGGTATCTAGGGTCTTTTGAGGTAGGGCCCTTCAAGGCTCGGGGCGTCAAATTGTACCATGATAAGGCTAAGGGCAAGCTGAGAGGCTGGGTAGCGGCCTACGTGTTAGACCTAGGCGACATTAAAGTAGCCCACATGGGCGACCTAGGCCACCTGATATATAAGGGCGAGGAGCCCGAGCTGGAAGGCATCGACGTCATGTTCATACCCGTGGGTGGAGTGTACACTATAAGCGGGCCCGAGGCCTGGGCCGTTATAGAGGAGCTAGGGCCTAGGATAGCAGTACCCATCCATTACTGGCTCCCCGGCTCTATACTGCCCCTGGACCCCCTCGAGAGGTTCCTCGAGGTAGCCAGGTCTGGTAGAACGCCTGTCAAGGGCAGGACTATTAAATTGAGTCGTGAAGCCTTGCCCCCGAAGACGACTATAATGTACTTCGACGTGAAGGAGGCTTACTCGGAGAGGGAGTGAAACCGGTTATACGTTGAAAGAGTATTTAAAGTGTACAGCGAACCCTGTTTAAGTGCCGGGCGCTGCTTGAGCGGATACGAGGCTAGGGGTAGCAGGGCCCTAGTATTCCTGTCGGCCCTCTTCGCGGTCAGCCTAGTATCAGCTAACTTCCTGTCAAGCAAGGTCTTCTCGTTCAGCATTGGAGGCCTCGAGATAGCTGGTCCAGCCGGTGTGGTAGCCTACAGCGCTACGTTCCTGGTAACCGACATTGTAAGCGAGGTCTACGGGAGAGGCGTAGCTAGCACTGTGGTAAAGGCGGGCTTTGCGGCTCAGGTGGCTGCGGTCTTCTTCACGCTCGTAGCTCTGCAGCCTTCAGCGGCCCCCTATAGCCCGGTCGACGAGGATACCTATGCAAGCGTTGTATGGGCCGGCTGGAACATAATAGTAGCGAGCCTAGCAGCCTATATTGTGAGCCAGATACATGACGTGTGGGCCTTCCATGCGTGGAGGAGGCTCACAGGCGGCAGGTGGCTGTGGCTTAGGAACAACGCATCCACGGCCGTGAGCCAGGCTATAGACACAGTGATCTTCATATCGCTGGCGTTTCATGTGCTCCCTAGGCTAACCGGGGGCCAGCCCCTTCCTATCGACACGCTAGCCGTGATAATCTATAGCCAGTATCTGATAAAGCTCGCTATAGCACTGCTCGACACGCCACTAGTCTACGCTGGCGTGGCGCTTGTGAGGGCTTACTCTCAGGGCTCGCTCCCCCAGCTTCTAAGGGGTGGTGGCATAGTTGGAGGCCTGCAGGAGAGAGTTTGAGGGCGAGGTGTTTAGCGGGATAGGGGAGGGTAGCTTCTACGTGAGCATATATAGTAAGGGCTTCAGGGCTAAGCTGGGCATAAACCCGTACCCAGGAACGCTCAACGTGAGGGTGGCTGAGGACCTCGTCGGCGACCTCAAGGCTTGCCTTAGAGAGGCTGAGCACGTGAGAGTAGACCCCCCTCCGATACCTGATGCAAAGCTAGCGCCGGTGCTAGTCTACCCCGCCAGAATAGCGCACATAGACGCTTTCATAGTCAAACCCGAAGTCACGATCTATAAGGACGACGTTGTCGAATTCATCTCGGAAGTCTATATAAGGGGGGCGCTAGGCCTCCGAGACGGAGACAAGCTCAGGTTCAGGGTAGTCGAGTGGCCCCGCAGGCGCATGACAACGCTCTAACTTAGAACCCTGTTTAACGCCGTTCAAGCTTAAGCCTCTGCGAGGCTTTGAAAGGTTAGACAGGGGCTGTAAAGTGGTCCTGGAGTGGATCCTGCGTAAGGTGTTAATGAGAGAGCTGGAGAGGAAGGCCGCGGGGCTCGAGAGAAGGGCGGGCGGGGCCGGCGCTGCAGCTTCGGGCGGCGATCTAGTTAAACTGGCTATGAAGGCTGAGGAGGCTCTGTCAAAGGTTATTGTGCCCGGGTTCGACGTTGACTTAGTATCCAGCGGGGCCGTGAAGAGGATAAGGGTTTCAAGGGATGGGAGGTCCGTGGCCGTGTTCATAGACTTCTCGGGGAGCGACCCTTCATGTAACTTCTGCAGGTTCATAAACTGGAACCTGTGGCAAGCGATCCTTGAGAGGGCCGAGAAGAGGCTAAAGGAGGAGGGGTTCTCAGAGGTAGTGTTCATAGACTGGGCTACCGGCGCCCGCATGGAGTATAAGGCACGCGGCTGAGCGCTAAGCGCTACCTGTTATAGCCGAACACCAGGTAGGCTAAGGCGATTTCAGCGGCTCCCAGGCCGCCGACTATCTCGGCTAGCTCCTTATCGGTTAGCCTGCACTCCCTCCAGGCCACCTCTATGTTAAGGCTTCTGAACCTCTCGCCATCCCTCCTGATGAGCCACCAGAGCATGACTACTAAGGCGGCTGATGGTATGAGCGCAACGGGGTCTAATATTATGGTTGCCGCTATGGCCGCGGGGATCGACACCGCGAGCAGTATGCCGTAGATCTTCATCCTCCTCTCAAGCCTATCCCTCTCAGCCCTTAGAGCAGGGTCTAGGACGCAGGGGCTTGAGGCCTCGCGGGCTGCGGCTGAGGCAAGGTTTATCATGTCCGCTAGCCTGCCGCTCCTCTCAAATTTATAAGCCAAGGAGACTAGCCTAAGGAGGCCGACTAAGCCGGGCTTGGAGGAGGCTAGCCTAGCCTCTATGGGGGCCCTTGAGGCCTCGCTTAGGTCCTCGCTCCTCAGGGTCGCGGCTAGCACAGCTGAGAGCCTTGCGAGGGGCTTGCAGCAGCCGCTAGACCTCCTGGCCTCCAGCACGAGGGAGGCTACCCTGAACGCAAGCGAGGACCTAGCAGCTGCTACGAGGCTGGCAGGGTTTAGAGGCTCGGGTTTCGGGGGCGGCGGCTCCCACTCAGGCATCTCGGGCTCCACAGAGTCCTCCCAGAGGCACCCGGCGGCCCTGCAGAGGGCGCCGGCTAGCCTTTCAGCCAGTAGAAGCCTCTCCCCCTCTAGCAACCCCTACTTCACCCCCCAGCCCCGCTACGAGCTTCACGGCCTCGCCAGCGGCTTTCGGCGAGCTTGGCGTGAGAGTGGCCATTATCATTCGCCTTGAGGGGACGACGCTCACCCTGTAAACCTCCCCGAGCCTAGCGAGGCCTTCAGCTATCCTCACGGCGGCCTCGAGGGCGCCGCCTCCCCGCGCGTAGTAAGCCATTCTCTTGCCTGCGACCACTATTGAGCCCTTCTCAACGTCGCCCCTCTTGGAAAGGCCCGTCTCCCTCACGTCTCTTTCTACCATGACCCTCACGCTCCTTCTTCTAGGGTCGAATACGTGGGCTTCGCCTCTAACCCCGAGAGGCTTAGAGTACTCTACTGCTATGTCGAGCCTCTCCCTTTTCCTGAAGAGAGCTATCACTGGCAGGTAGAAGAACGCGTGGTAGGGGGGCATGGTGAAGTTAACGTACACCTTGTCGACAGGTCCCCGCCTTACCCAGTACTTGGCAGCGAAGCCTACCAGGTAGCCATGAAGCCAGTACCTCTGGTCTCTGGGAGCTACTGCGCTCTCTATAGCTCTTATAGTTGCCACAGTGTACTCCAACATCTTCCTCCTCATCTTGAAGAACCAGGCGACGCTCGGCATGGACGCAAATACAAGTATAATTAGGGCTCTCAGTAGGGCCTCCCTCGTAATCTCAAAGCCGAATATCTCCACCACGAGGCTACACTCCCTCTTACACTCCGCAGCTCTCGATTCTCCTATATCGAAGGAGAGCCCCAAATTAGGCTTTACTAAGTAAAGTTTTAAACCGTTAACAAGAAGACCAAAATTAAACTTGAAGTGTGAACAGGGAGGGGGAGGGCGGGGGATAATATGGCGTTCTCCATGCCTGAGAAAACCAAACGCCAGATCGGCATGATCGTTACAATAATAGGTGTGGCGTTGATGGCTTATGCGGTGATCTCAGGTCTCATAAACGGGCAGATCGGCACTAAGGAGGCCAAGATTACGCCCGATATCGCAGCCTTCATTGTAGGCTGGTTTGCCGTCCTCATAGGCCCCGCCTTGTGGTTAGGCGAGACGCCAGCTGCCATAAGGAAGAGGGCAGGCAGGTCTTAGGGGGTGGTAGGGTATGAAGGTAATTGCGATATTCGTGGTCGTAATCGCTATATACGTCTTAGCTTATCTCTACTATGGTAAGAGGATTCTCAGCGAGAAGATTGTGAGGGCGAGCGCTGATAGGGAGACCCCGGCTATAGCGAAGTTCGACGGCGTCGACTATGTGCCCGCTAACAGATATGTGCTGTTCGGGCACCACTTCGCTAGCATTGCTGGAGCGGGCCCCATAGTCGGGCCGGCCATAGCTATGGCGTACGGCTGGTTCCTGCCCCTCGCCTGGGTGCTCTTCGGCAACGTGTTCATAGGGGCGGTACACGACTATCTGTCCATGATGGCTAGCGTTAGGTACGGCGGCATCTCGATAGTTAGCATAAGCGAGAACCTAATGGGCAGGACGGCAAGGTACCTATTCTTGATTTACGTGCTCTTCACGTTGATACTAGTCTACGCGGCCTTCGGTAGCATAGCGGCGAGGCTCTTCGCCTCTAACCCGAGCGTGGCCACAATAAGCATACTCTTCATGCCCATAGCGCTGTTAACGGGCATACTAATGTACAGGCTCGGCTTGAGCCTCAAGGCAGTCACCGTAGTAGCCGCCGCCCTAGTAGTCATCGCTTACATCTACGCTTACAATGTTGGTACATTCTTCGGCCCATTCGACGCTAAGCTCTCACCCGCTGAGGGCGGCTGGGTGGCATACCAGCGCTGGGTCATAATACTGGGCATATACGCTATACTAGCTGCCAGCCTGCCCGTGTGGTATCTGCTCCAGCCCAGGGATTACATAAACGCCTACCTACTCTGGTTCTCCCTAGGCCTGGCCGTCGTAAGCGTCGCACTGCTGGGCCTCAGGGACCTCCAGGCGCCTGCTTACACGAGCTTCGCACCCAAGATAATAGCCGGCGTCGAAACGCCGTTCTGGCCGGCTATACCGTTGATAATAGCCTGCGGCTCCCTGAGCGGCTTCCACAGCCTGGTAGCCTCCGGCACGACTAGCAAGCAGCTGGCCAACGAGCTAGACGCACTAATGGTCGGCTACGGAGGCATGCTAACCGAGGGCGCCCTCTCGAGCTTCGCCGTCATAGTGCCTATAAGCCTAGCGTGGCAGGCCGAGGAGCTAGTCCAGATCGGAGTACTAGAGCAGGGCGAGACCCTGCTTGACAAGAGCGCTGTCCAGAGGTACGTGATAGGCTACGGCTACATGGTCGGAAGCGTGTTCTCCAACCTAGGCGTAAGCTTCGAGGCCTCCTACAAGTTCTTCAGCATAATGGCAGCCCTAGTGCTCTCAATGTACATATTGACAACACTGGACACTAGCACCAGGCTGGCCAGGTTCGCCTGGCAGGAGCTATTCGACTGGATGAGGGCTAGGAATGAGACCGCATACTCGATAATAACCAACAAGTGGGTCGCCAGCTTCATAGTGGTGCTAGCTGGCAGCTTCCTAGCATACCCCGTCCTGAACTTCGGCACGCCTGAGCAGCCTAAGTGGCAGGCAGCTTACAACGTCGTGTGGCCCGCCTTCGCGGGCGCCAATCAGATGCTAGCGGCGATAGCACTCATGACGAGCTCCCTATGGGTCTACATGATATTGAAGGTGAGGGGCGCCCTAAGCGCCCTGATAATGGTGCCCTCCGTGGCCCTATGGTTCACTGTCACCGCGGCCCTAGTATGGTGGTTATGGAAGGTGTTCCCTGTATACCTCGAGAAGTCGCCGCTCCAGGCCTACGGAGCAGGCTTCATGGTGTTCTTCACCCTAGTGCTAAGCCTGCTGCTAATGGTGCTCTTCGTGGTAGCCCTAATGAGGGCGAGGGCCGTAGCCAAGTAGAGCACTAGCTTAGCCCGGCCTCCGATAAACCCCCGGGTTTTCCCATTCCCCGATTAGTTTTTGGCCGGCTGTGCCGGAGGCTGCTTCCAACCCTCAACTCTTCACCCTTTAAACCCACAATCTTCCTAGTGATGTATACCGGAGCTTCGATAGACCTATGGGGGGTCTAGGGTATTGGCTGGCGTGAGGCGCCAGCTGGCAGGCCTCTTCAGGGTTCTCGCCTGGAGTCTTAAAGGCATGATCGCTGAGGCTAGAAAAACTTTCTCCGACTACGCTAAGGGCCACGCAATCGACATGCTAAGGCTGGAGCATGATGAGCTAGAGAACGCTTTCCTCACTATATTAGTTGGCAGCCTCGCGGGCGTGCCCCTGGCGCCCCCAGGGCTCGCCCTAGAGGTGCTGCCTCTACTCAAAGACGAGCTAGCGGTCATGTATGAGAGGCATGTAAGGGCTAGGGACGCCCTGGCCGAGTACGCGTCTCTAGGGGGATGAGAGCCTTGGCCGTCGAAGCCCTGCTCTCGCTATTCAGCGACGTCGAGAGGCCACACGTGATCCTAACCACGGGCAAAGGCGGCGTGGGGAAGACAACGTTTAGCATACTACTAGGCGCCCTGCTGGCCGATGCAGGTAATAAAGTGCTGGTGGCTAGCCTTGACCAGGCGATGCACCTCGAAGAATACTTGAAGCTGCGCTCGAGGAATAAGGTCGAGAGGGTTGACGGAAACCTTTATGCTGTGCAAGTCGATATCAGCGACGAGGTTAAGAGGCTTGGTAAGAGCTACTCTATACTCCTCTCGCAGCTAATGCCGGGGCTTAAGGTCATAAACGTTGACAGCGTGGTAGATATGATAAAGCATGCCCCCGGCTTCGAGGAGGAGGCCTACCTCCGGGAGCTATCGAGGCTCTACGACGATAAAGGCTACGACTTCGTGGTGATAGACACTCCGCCCACGGGCCTCACATTCAGGATTCTCAGCCTGCCAAGGCTTTACAGGTTCTGGATCGACAGGCTCATAGCGATAAGGGAGAGAATAGTCTCTCTCAGGTACGTGATAGCGCGTACAGCAGGCATAGAGAGGGAGCTCGACGACCCTGTCTTGAGGAAGCTAGAGGAGCAGAGGGAGACCTTTGAGAGGTTACTGTCGTCCATGACGTCTCCTGGAAGGACCACCGCCGCGGTGGTTGCCACGCCCGAGCCTCTGCCCGTCTACGAAGCCCTGAAGACTATAGAGTTTATGTCAGAGGTCGGCATCAACGTGAAGATAGTTGTGGCTAACAGGGTGTTGCCGGCTAGCCTAGCCGAGGTCCTGGGCGTGAGGAGGGTCCAGGAGGATAGCCTGTCTAAGCTGCTATCCGCGAAGTGCCCTGGCCCCTGCGTGAAGCTAGTCATACCCCAAGTGGATAAGGCGCCTCACACGCTTGAAGCTGTGAAGAGCCTGGCAAGCTCTGTTAAGACAGTTTAAAACAGGTATTAAGGTCTACCAAGGATTGCAAGAGGGTCAAATACGTTGGTGTGGGGTGCTATAGCGGTGGTTCTGGGCAGGATAGCCGAGGCTCTCAGGAAGCTCGTATCCCCTAGTGGGGAGGAGGCGGTGGGTATAGTAGGGGAGAGGCCTGGGCTTGAGCCCCTCGAGGCGCAGAAGGCTTACATAACGACCTACGCTGGGGTTAGGGGGCTCAGGCTCAAGGCTATCTACGCCGTCTCAACCCCGGAGGAGGCCGTGGATGCTATACGGAGGAGTAGGGGCTCGGTGATACTGATTTACAGCCCCGAGCTACTGGGTCCCGAGGGGGAGAGGAGGGCTGAGGAGGAGGCCGGCGGGTCGAAAATCGTCTTCGTTAGAAGGGAGCTGTCCGGGCCTAAGCTGGGCTGCTAGACTCCCTTGGCTATCATAGTTCCAAGCATCATGGTACCGAGAGTTATCAAAACGGTCAGCCCCACAAGTATCCTGTATCTAGTGAGGGCCCTGTCGCCCTCTGACTCGAGCTTCTTGACAAGCCCATGGTGTATGTATCCGCCGAGGCCCAGGAGGACTAGGAAGGAGATCATCTTCTCCCCTATCCTGCCGCTGGGCTCGCCGAATCTGAACCAGTCCCCAGGGCCTCCTAGGTTCAGTGCCATGTATAGGCCTACAGCGCCCACTAGCAGCAAGGCTGCTAGGGCTACGGGCCCGTAGGCTCTATGGTACTCTATAACCTTGGAGGCGCCTAGCCTTGAGACGGCGAGGCCGCCGACGAGGAAGCCGAGCCATATGGCAGCCAGGACGAGGTGTATGTAGTGGGCTGCCACGAATGACATAGGCGGCCCCTGCTACTCCTCGAACACCTCGAGGCTAATATACGCTCGCTAGGAGAGGCGCTTCCACGGCTATACGCCCCTGAGGGTCCGGGCTCACCTATTTAAACGTTAATGCGCATTATATAATTAACAAAAGCGTCGCCCCGGCAGCCGGGGTGTCGCAGAGAGTGGGTTATATAGAGGCGGAGACGGCGCTCGTCCACGGAAGAGTAGTACACGGGTTTAGAATGAGGTGGAGGGAGAGCCTCTGGTTTAAAACAATCGTGGTGCCCGGGTTTAGCGATGGTCATGCGCACCCGCAGGTCGTGGATCCCGGCGCCGGGGGAGGCCCCTGGAGTAACAGCTACGACTGGCTGGAGTCTAGGAGGCTCAGGGTGGACGAGGCTGCGGTGAGAGCCGACATCGACCTCTCGGCGAGGTTGGCTGCCCTGACGTTCGCGAGGGCAC
>JALUAM010000052.1:0-3079 GCA_027051095.1 Acidilobaceae archaeon
CCCCTATACCCGTGGGCCCCAGCATCTTGTGGCCGCTGAACACGGCCATGTCGACCCCCAGCTCCCTGAAGTCGACTGGCATGTGGGGCACGCTCTGAGCGGCGTCGAGCACCACCAGAGCCCCCACGCTCCTGGCGGCCCTAGCCACCTCCCTCACCGGGGCCACAGCACCTGTGACATTCGACACGTGGTGGAACGCCACAACCCTGGTCCTCTCGGAGACGTACTCCCCGATCCTATCCCAAAGCGGAACCCCGTCGCCGCCCACGGGGAGGAGCCTAACCCTCGCCCCCACAAGCCTGGCAGCCCTAACCCAGGGGAGCAGGGTCGAGTGATGCTCCGCCTCTGTCAGGAGGACCTCGTCGCCCCTGCCAAGGAGCCCGTTGAACACCGCTATCAGGGCCGCCAGCTGCATGGCCTCAGTGCTGTTCCTCACGAAGACCACCTCATCCCAGGAGCCCCCCACAAACCTCGCCACAACATCGTGAGAATCCTCGTAAGCCCTACTAGCCTCCATGCTCAGAGTATGAAGACCCCTATGAACGTTAGCATAACGCACGTACATGAACTCCCTCATAGCCTCGACAACCCTGCGAGGCTTCAAAGTGCTAGCAGCATTATCCAGGTAGATAATACCCCGCGAAAGCTCCGGAAACTCACCCCTAACATCCTCACAGTCAAACCCAGCCAACAAAAACACACCCCACCCTTAACGAGGGAGGCATGCAAGCTTAAAACAAGAAGCAGCCGACACCCCACCCCTAAGGCCCGGAACTCCGTTCCCTCACGCTCCCACGAGCCCCCACAGGAGGGCGGTTGCCTCAGCCCTTCCAGACTGCCGGAATAAATGACATTAATAATAAGAGAAGAGAGCACACTAGCTAGCACTCATCCGGCGGAGGGGCTCACCCCGGGGCCCCGGGAAGGATCACAGCCCCCCGCCTCGGCCATAACTAAATATATGTAATCACTCTCCTTTATAAGTTTCCCCTCACCTATTCGCATCTCTTTTAACCCCACCATTTTATGGATAGGATCAAGGAGCTTGGCTCCCTCGCCAGGCCTCCCAGCTCCTCCGCCCTTTCAATTCAATTTAATGGATTCCTCTTTGCTGCGATTCTCAAGGCAAAGCTCATTGAAGACAATCTATTTCAATTCCATTTCATGGATTCGTCTCCTCTACACGCTCTCTGAACTCGCGGCCCGCGGGCTCCGGCACCTCTTTCAATTCCATTTCATGGATTCACTCATCGCTGCGGCCATAGGCCTAATCATCGCCGGAAGGCGGGGGTCTTTCAATTCCATTTCATGGATTCCTACGAGGCCTCCCGGGGCCTGGACCCCCTCAGCCCTGATAGCGACTTTCAATTCCATTTCATGGATTCATTTTTGCTTGGAAGAGGCGGTCTCCCAAGCGGCCCATTATGATCTTTCAATTCCATTTCATGGATTCCGAAGATATACGTGAACGTCCCGGCCGGGGGTGTAGCGACATTCGCTTTCAATTCCATTTCATGGATTCAAAGACGACATAAAGGCCCTCAGCATGGACGAGCTAAGGGGGAGACTCTTTCAATTCCATTTCATGGATTCGTTGGCCTGCCAGACCCAGCTGGAACCTGCTGCAGCCAGTGGAGCACTTTCAATTCCATTTCATGGATTCTGCTGGGCTACAGGCTCGAAGTGCCCCCACTGGAAGCATTCGAGCCTTTCAATTCCATTTCATGGATTCGTCTACATCTGGAGTAAGAGGGAGCACGGCCACCCGGCACCCCTCGCTTTCAATTCCATTTCATGGATTCTTACTGTCGCATGAGCACGACTCTAGCGACAGTCAATTATTATAGTCTTTCAATTCCATTTCATGGATTCCCAACGCTCCGCTATCGACTTCAACTATCGCCGACCTACTCTACAAACTTTCAATTCCATTTCATGGATTCAATGGAATGTTGCATTACATCGACGTGGAGGTGAGGTAGACGTGGTCTTTCAATTCCATTTCATGGATTCGCCTCGACCTCCCCCTGCGTGACAACCCTCACTTGCCCGTCACCACTACTTTCAATTCCATTTCATGGATTCCTGCCAAGCATATGAGGACACATGCAGAATGCTCCGCCTTCACGGCTTTCAATTCCATTTCATGGATTCTCTCATACACTTTGACGTAACGCACGGGCATAGCCTCACCCCCAGTAGACCTTCTTTCAATTCCATTTCATGGATTCGTGAGTATGAAATCTACGTTTACGAGAAGAGGGTCTACCTTTCAATTCCATTTCATGGATTCCGGTCGCAGGTACTGGTGGCCCAGCCAGCCTGACATAGCCTCACTTTCAATTCCATTTCATGGATTCTTTCATGGATTCAGCCGCGCTTGAGGTGATATCTGACAACTGCGGCCAGACTGGCGTGCTTTCAATTCCATTTCATGGATTCACCACCAGCGGCTTGAGCTCCGTGTCGGGCGTGAGAAGCTTGCCCCTCTTTCAATTCCATTTCATGGATTCAGGACGTACCCCTCGGTGTCGACCAGCTCCAGTATCCTCGTGGCCGCTTTCAATTCCATTTCATGGATTCCGCCCTCGTGGTATTAAGCAGATTTGCTACCTGACCACGCACTTTCAATTCCATTTCATGGATTCAGGTACGAGAGGCAGGTCAAGCTAGCCGGCAGGAACACCCCTTTCAATTCCATTTCATGGATTCTCGCTTCGAGTCTCGACACCCTGCGCTGAAGGTCAAAGATAACTTTCAATTCCATTTCATGGATTCTCCCGCGGCCCTAATACCCCGCCTAGGACCCCTATACTGGCTGCTTCAGCCTTTCAATTCCATTTCATGGATTCGCTCTTAATCAGGGGGCTAAGGGACCTGGGATTCAATGTTCTTTCAATTCCATTTCATGGATTCTCGAGAGCGCTAGCGGCACGGCCACCCTCAAGGCGCTGGACTCTTTCAATTCCATTTCATGGATTCATAGCGCAACCCTTAAACCCGCCGGTGCGCATGCACAGAGGCCTTTCAATTCCATTTCATGGATTCTGCACCTTGGGTTTTGTGGTGTGCGTGGAAT
>JALUAM010000052.1:3089-39288 GCA_027051095.1 Acidilobaceae archaeon
TCGCGGATTTTTGTTGGTGATTGGGGGGCCCGTGGAAATGTGGGGTGTTGCTCCGGCCCTTATAGCTCTTGCCCCGCGCCTTGAGCCCCTCGAGGCGCGGCTTCCCCTCCAGCCTCGGGGACTTTGATGTTAGGGGGCTTTTCGCTAGCTTTTCTTGCGGGTGCTTGATACGTGGTTGAGTGGCTCCTGTGCATGTGTAGGGTTCCTGAGTAACGCTTAAATTGTTCCCCGCGGGGTGCGGGGGGGCTAGCTAGTTGGGCGGCCTGCTCTCCACGTACTTGTAGTACCTGATACTTGTTTGGGGGCCTCCATCCCGCGTGGAATGGCATGATCGAGTGGTTTAGCATTTCGTCGTGTGGTCTCACATTCTCGTTAATCACGGCCGGGGCGTACCCTGAGCCTAGCTGCGCCCCTGCCCCCGCTAGGGTTATGCGCAGGGTAGGAGGGCGGCCCCGCCGCTTAGCCGCTCGGCCAGTACGGATGCGGCCGTGGAGTCCGCTAGCATTATCATGCATGGTACCGATGGGAGGCTCGCGGCTGCGCCCAGAACGTAGAGCCCCGGGTCCAGCCCGGCTTCACATCGCCGCCCTAAGCTTCTCCCCGTGATCCCTCCAGGCGCCGCTGATAGCGCATGATGAGAGGCCTAACCTTGTGACCCGCAAACGCGTAGCCCCGGCTCCTATAGCGCCAGCCTGAGATAGAGCAGCCTGCCAGCGGCGGTCTCAGGATCCATGCCACCGCTGGCCGCCCGCGCTTTCCAGGTAGCCCTCAAACTCCCCGACGCGGGCCTCCGCGACCCTCACAGCCCTCCCTAGGAGCCCACTCCTCTCGAGCTCCAGGGCTAGGCTGTCCAGTAGCGCCCTGGCGCCCACAGAGTTAGCCCCTGCCCAGGCCAGGACTAGCATGAGCACCCGCTCCACGTAGTAGCCTTTGACCCCCGAGCAGTCTACGTATCGGGCTAGCTCCGACACTTGGGCTAGACCATAGTCGTCTACAGTCTGCAAGAGCCTCTCTATCGGAGGGTTGGGAATAGGCGTTAAGCCCCTACGCATCTGGCAGAATAGCCCTCGAGACGCCTAGGTCCTTCGGTTTAGCCCTGCCCCTCGGGGCTAGGACCTCCATCATCCTCCTCCGGGCCTACCGCGGCATCCTCAAGGGCTAAGGCAGCACCCCTACCCCCTCATCACCCTCTAGCAAGGAGGCAGGAGTCGGCCCGTCAGCGGAGTGCCCCCTTGACTACCCGGTACTATCCCCGCTATACGCCTCCTAGGAGTCAGAGGCGTTTTGCAACCGTATAGCAGGCTGAGGGGCGGTTGGGACCGATTAAGCGAATAGTTGCGAACCGATTGGGAAGCGGGGTTCCTGTATGGAGGGGTGGTGGGCCCGCGGGGATTTGAACCCCGGACCTCCGCCGCGTCAGGGCGGCGTCCTAACCGGGCTAGACGACGGGCCCTCCGCGACGTCTCTTCTCTGCCCCGGGTGGCTTTAGCCTTTGCCCGTCTCTGGAGGCTCTCCTCTGCTTCCCGAGCAGTTGGCCTCTATCAGTATGTTGACCGGGCGTATGCCCCTAGACTCCAGCTTCTCGACTAGGACGGTTATCTCTCCGTCGGCGTCTATGATCTCCCCCGTGTCCCTGCACACTATGTTCGCGTGTATGTGGGGCTTGTCGACGTGGAGCCTCCCGTCTATCTCGAAGAGCTTTATGAAGCCCAGCTCCTCCAGGAGCTTGAGGGTTTGGTGGACTGTGGATATACTCACTCCAGGCAGCTTCTCGTTTATCCTCGAGTGGAGCTCCCTTAGGCTTATATGCCTCTCCACGTTAGCGAATATCTCTTCGACTATCAGGGCTCTCTGGGGCGTCAGCCTGTAGCCCCTCCTCCTAAGCTCCGCTAGGACCTCGCCGGCGCTCGTCATGGCCTCCGGTACACCCTCCTACCCCGTAAATGGTTTTGCACGGCGCAAACTGAAAAAGCCTAGTATATTCGGATTGCTTATCCGCCCCCCGGGCAACCCCCGCCGTGGGTGGGCCAGTTGAGGGTCAGGGCCCAGGTCCTGGGGGGCTACCCCAGGCCGAGGCACGTTAGGAGGGCTCTGAGGGCCGCCGAGAGGGGCGAGGCTGACTGGACGTCGGTTTCGAGGGCCTTAGAGGCGGCCTCCGCCGCCGTCATAGGGGTCCAGGTGGCCTCGGGCCTCGACGTGGTGGTCGACGGCCTCCTAGACTGGCACGACATTTTCCGGCCCTTCGCCTCCATGTGGAGGAACGTGACCCCCACGGCCCTGCTCAGGTACTTCGACAACAACTTCTTCTACAGGATACCCCTCTTCACAGCCGAGCCCGAGCCCACGGAGCCTGTGCTAGCCCCCAGGGCTAGGACCTACGCCCCCCTAGCTGAGCCCGCCAGGCTGAAGGCGATCGTCCCCGGCCCCGTGACCTTCGCCCTCATGAGCGAGGTCAGGGGCGGCCTTAAGAGGGAGGAGCTTGCAGAGGCGATAGCGAGGCTCCTCGCCGAGGAGGCCAGGCTGGCCGTCGAGGCGGGGGCGGGCTTCCTACAGATAGACGAGCCGATACTGGGGGACCCCGAGGTCGGCGAGGACGAGGCCAGGCTGGCCGCTGACCTGGCATCGGAGATAGCCTCCAAGTCGGGGGCCCCCGAGTCCATGGTAGCAGTCTACTTCTACCCTCCGGATAGGAGGGTCTACGAGGCCCTAGCGTCCGCCAGGGTCGACTACGTCATGGTGGACATGGTTGACGCTTCTGGCAGGGGCCTAGACGTCGTGGCTGAGGCCGGGCCCGCGAGGAGAGGTGTAGCAGCGGGGCTCATAGACGCGAGGAGCATATACAGGGACAGGTACGAGCGTGTGAGAGACGCCGCCGCCAGGCTAGCCAAGGCGCTAAGCGATGGCATGGACCTGATACTAACTACTTCGACCTGGCTCGACCTCATACCGTACAGTTACAGCGTTAAGAAGACCAGGCTTCTCGGCCTATACGCGGAGAGGATAGCCGAGGACCTGGGAGTCGAGTTCACCGGCGGCTGGGGGGTGGGCTAGCAGTGGCCTCCTACCAGGTGCCCAGAAAGTTCCCCACCACAGTCGTTGGCAGCTACCCCAAGCTGGGCCCCGCCGAGGAGGCGATCAGGAGGAGGAAGAAAGGTGAGATAAGCGAGGAGGAGTTCCATAGGATCGCGAGGGACGCAATCAAGATGGTTGTAGAGGACTACCTCTGGGCCGGCGTCGACATAATAAGCGATGGCGAGCAGACCAGGGAGGACATGGTCGTGTACTTCGCCGAGAGGCTGGAGGGCTACTCACCCGGCGACTGGGTGAGGGTTTTCGACAACGTGTACTTCAGGAAGCCCGTCGTGACGGGCAGGATCTCGTGGAGGCAACCGATGATAATAGACGACTGGGAATACGCTAGGAGCATCAGCGGCGGGAGGCCCGTCAAGGTGATACTTACGGGCCCATACACCATGCTCGAGTGGAGCTTCGACCTCCACTACGGCGACAGGAGGGAGATGATATTCGACCTAGCCAAGGCAATTAGGAGGGAGATAGAGGAGGCAGTCGCACGGGGCGCAGAGTATGTGCAGGTGGACGAGCCGGCCCTCTCGACAAGGCCATTCAGGGAGGAGGCCGAGCTCCTGAAGGAGGCGCTGGAGATCGTCTTCAATGGCATCCCCGCTAAGAGGATAGTCCATATATGCTTCGGCAGGCTGGAGAGGATACTCCCCTACATACTGGACTACCCCGTAGACCAGTTCGACCTGGAGATGAAGAACAGCAACTTCAGGCTACTCCCCTATCTCAAGGAGTACGGCTTCGACAAGGAGCTGGGCTTCGGGGTCGTAGACGTCCATAGCTTCCAGGTCGAGAGCGTCGAGGAGATCAAGGCCGCCATAGACATGCTCATGAAGGCTGATATAATTGGTCCTGAGAAGGTCTACATAGACCCGGACTGCGGCCTTAAAAGGCTGCCCAGGGAGATAGCCAGGCAGAAGCTGAGGAACATGGTGGAGGCTGCTAGGCTTGCCAGGGAGGAGTGGTAGCCCGCTACCCGTCGGCAAAGTACCCCACAGGGTGCTGGAAAGCCTGCTCTCAGCGGCGTGGAGCTATAGGAGGCCGGCTACGAGGGTCGGCCCCGCGGTCGGCGAGGACGCAGCCATAATAACGCTTGGAGGGCTGGACCTAGTCTTCCACATAGACCCAATAACCGAGGCCGGCATGCTAGCCGGGTGGCTGTCCGTCCACGTGGCCTCCAACGACGTCGCGGCGAGCGGCGCCAGGCCCAGGTGGGTGTCCGTAGCCGTATTAGCCCCCAAGGGGTTCGACTCCGAGTCCATAGCGTCCATACAGGCCGACATTGAAAGGGCGGCGAGATCAATAGGCGTCGAGGTCGTGGGCGGCCACACGGAGGTTTCCCCGGGGGTGTCGAAGCCCATAGTAGTTGCAGCCGGCGCAGGCGTCACCTGTAGCGGATGCGCCGTGCCCACGGGCGGCGCTAGACCCGGCGACCTTATACTCCAGGTTAAGCCCGCGGGCATGGAGGGCACCGCGATAATAGCTACCGACTTCAGGCACCTCCTGGACGAGAGAGGCGTCGATAGCAGTGTCGTAGAAAGGGCTGCGGCCATGGCGGGCAGCGTCAGCATAGTTAGAGAGGCCGTGGAGCTAGCGGAGAACAGGCTGGTGACCTCTATGCACGATCCCACGGAGGGGGGTCTTCTGGGCGGCCTAGTGGAAATGGCATTAGCCTCGAGAGCGTCTTTCAGGGTATACAGGGAGAAGGTTATTATCAGGGAGGAGACGGTTATCATAGCTGAGGCACTCGGCATAGACCCGCTAAGGCTCATAAGCAGCGGCTCCCTACTAGCCACTGTGCCCCGCGATTTAAAAGCAGACGTGGAGCACGCTTTAGAGGGCCTTGGAGTGGAGTACTCGTTTATAGGCGAGGTTGAGAGGGGCGAGCCAGGCGTTCGACTCTATAAACCCGGCGGCGCTAAGGAGGAATACAAGGAGCCCCCAGTAGACGAGATCTCCAAGCTATGGGGAGGTGCCGGGGAGGGTTGAGCAGCAGGGGAGAGCCCCTGGCGAGCGAGACCCACGAGTGCAAGCAGCCCCCATGCATCCATGTCATAATAGACCCTCGCAAGAGGATCTTCAAAATATTCGTCGAAGACTACAATGTTATAGCCCCGATAAGCCTGGAGGCCGTCAGG
Source organism: Acidilobaceae archaeon (assembly GCA_027051095.1). Taxonomy (GTDB): domain Archaea; phylum Thermoproteota; class Thermoprotei_A; order Sulfolobales; family Acidilobaceae; genus Aeropyrum. The sequence continues at coordinate 8,309 of JALUAM010000052.1, forward strand.
GAGGCCTGTTCCAAGCTCAGGAGGCTCGCAGAGCTTATAGAGCAGGGCTACAGGGAGGCTAGGGGCGACGAGGTCGACTTCCTGGCGAGAAAGTACCTGGAGGCTGTGCCCGTCAAGGAGAAGGTTGTAGAGCGCGAGTGAGAAGGCCTTAGCTAGATTAGGCTTAACCGCGGTAGTAGACGACTCCGGGGCTAGATTGAGCGGGGATGATGGAAGCGAGTATGCCAACAAGAGGAAGGCAGTAGTAGTGAGGGTGCTCTCGCTCTCAGACCTAGTTAAAATTGCCGCGATAGGCGCCGCCAGGATGGCGGTACTGCCCATATACAGGTATGCCGGGAAAGGGAAGACCGTGTTCTTCATACAAACCGTGTTCAAGGACTATTACAAGCTTTACGGGCTCCCCTTGATATATTATTATACAGCTTCGGGTGAGAATAGGCAAGGCAAATACGTGCTAGTAAGGGTAGACGAGGAGGGGGAGAAGATGGAGATAAGCGATAGGTCTAGGCCGGGCTGGGTCACAATACCTATAATAGACCTCGCAGAGCTACCCCCCTTCATGCCCGAGGAGGTCCTAAGCTAGGCTAGGGCCTCACCCGCCTCCCCGCTATTATTTATAGACTCCGCCTGCCCGCCTCCTGGGCGCTCCACCGCCTGCTCCAGGGCCCTAGCTAAAGCCTCCCTTAACTCCACCCCCCTCCTACTAGCAGAGAGGAGCGCTCTCCCCGAGCCGCTGAGAATATATAACTTGTAGCTGCCCCTGCCGTAAATCTTCTCTACAAAGCCCAGCTCTTCCAGCGCATGCACTATACCTAGCACCCTATACCTCGGCAGCCCCAGCCGCGAGGCCAGGTCTCCAGGCCCTAGAGGCTCTGACTCCAGAGCCTCCAGTATAGACAGCACGACCCCCTTCATAGCGCTACTCCCAGGTATAATTGATGGTTGCCGCTCTAATACCCGTGACCCCCCATATTACCCTGGGATAGACGGAAATGGTGTGGCCTAGAAAGAGGCTTAAAAGGGGTATGACTGTAAGGGCGCGCTGCATAATACGAGACGGCGACGAGCTGCTGGTCCAATGGGACCCCCAGAGGAACGCTTACATACTGCCCGGGGGGAGGGTTGAGTTCGACGAGAGCATGCCCCTCTGCCTGCTAAGGGAAATGAAGGAAGAGGCCGGCATAGACGTTGAGCCTAAAAGGCTAGTGTATGTCGTAGAAGTTATAGAGACTAAGCCGCCTCTTCACGAGATAATCTTCTACTTCGAGTGCGACTACGACGGGACCCCTAGAAACCTTAATAGGTACGTTAAACTGGAGTGGAAGAAGATGAGCGAGATTAAGGGTAGGTTCTGGCCTGAGCCTGTGGCCGAGAGGCTACTTATGGACGGGGGCAGGGAGGCCTATTACATAGCCCTAGTCGACGGCAATGTGTCATTCATATATCCTATAAGAGGGTAGGAGGGGGCGGGGGAGTCGGCGAAGTTAGCCCTCTTCACGGGCTCTCCTAGGGCGGGGGGCCTCAGGACCCGGATTCGTCCTCAACCCGCCCCCGCGCCTTAAACTAGTCCTGCGGCTCTGAGCCCTATTAGCCCTACCACGGTAACTAGCGCCACGATGACGTTATCGTCTATAGGCCCCGCTTCCAGCTTCTCAGCGGCGCTGGCGACTAGACCCAGCACGGCCCCGGCTAGCCCTGCGGCCGCGTAGCCTATGGGCACTGTTACCAGCGCCATTGCTATATTGCCGGCTACATGCTTAGTCCTTTTAGCGAATAACATGTTCCTCACCACGCCGGTCGCCGCGTCCCCTAGGCTTATGAAGAGGGCTGGCAGCACAGCTAGCCACGGGTCACCTAGGAGCGGCCACAGCGCCAGAAGGCTTGCACCCCACGCAACGTTGAAGTTCACCTCGTAAGCGTTATCGCGTGTCTGAAACCAGTACATTAGCCTCACCCTCCTAGCTGCTAGCAAGAGCACTGCCATAGCAAACGCAGCTGCAGCGGGTATAAGTGGCGATGTGAAGAGGACGGGCGTTAGCACGGCTACTACGCCGCCTGCGGCTACGTGTATGAGCTTGCGGTTATAGTAGACCGCCACGTTGTGAGGGGCACCCCACCTCCTCATAGCGTCGTAGGCGATCTTCGCAAAGCCTATCACGGCTACCACGTATAGAGAGAGTACTGCAGCGGCGGCGACCTCCCTGAGGGGGTCTTTGGGGGCCGCCAGCTCCAACCTTTCACCCTGCATGTATCTCGACTACATCCCCGTCGCTGACCACGTGGTCTGCGCCCACCCTCTGGCCCGGGTACTTAGCGCTCGGCCCCCAGACCTTTGCGTACTTAAACTTCCTCGCCAGGTCTTTGTGGATCCTCTCGGCGACGTCCAAGACCGTAGAGCCTCGCGGTAGTACCAGCGGGGTGGGGCTGGGCTCGCCGAGCGGCTGCTTAGTGTACACCCTTACCACTCCCAGCATATCGAAGAGAGCCCTGGGCAGGTCCTCCAGCCCCCTCCTCTTCAGGGCCGAGACGAGCTTGAAGGGGATCCCCTCTGACTTGAGGATTCCCGCCGCCCGCGCGAAAGCCTCCCTAGCCCCCGCTACATCGGCCTTGTTTAACAGCGCCAGGCTCCTCTTCCTTACCCTGTGGGAGATAATAGCCGCTTCTATGTCGTCAACCGTCACTTCACCGTCGATCTCCACCACCGCACTGTATATCCTATAACCTGCCAGAAGCCTCCTAACATCGTCTTCCGTTATTCCTACAAGCCTACCCTCACCCCTTATCTTAATGCCCCCCGCCCCTCTCACTTTCACTATCCTGACTACGCCCTTGCGCGGCGACAGCACGATGCCCCTAGACTCCAGCAGTCTCAGAGTCGCCCTCACAGTGTCCTCTATTGCCGGGTCGTCGAGGCCGAAGACTAGGAGTATTGCATCAGCGTTTCTAGCCAGGCCAAGGATCCTGCTGTTAACAGGGCTCTCCGGCTCCCACGGTATAATCGGCGGCGTGTCTACGAGCTGTATCTGCACGTCCTCGAAAATCGCCATGCCCGCCTGGGGGGCCTTGGTGGTGAATGGGTAGTCGGCTATCTCGGGCCTGGCATTCGTTAGAGCCGCCAGCACGCTGCTCTTGCCGGAGTTAGGCGGCCCCAGTATCACTACCTGGCCGGCCCCGCTCTTCTCCACGAAAAAGCTGGGCCCGCCCCCCACCTTCTTCCTCTTCCTAGTCTCCAGCTCCTCCCTGAGCTCTGCTAGCCTCCGCCTAGCCCATAACAGCAGGTTCTCGGTGCCCTTGTGCTTGGGCACCGCGCTTATGAACTCTTCGAGCGCCCTGATCTTCTCCTCCAGCGTCCGGGCCTCGCTGTATTTAGCCAGCTTGGCCTTGGCCTCTGGGGGCAGGTTGGCTGGCATAGCGGAGCGCACCCTCGAGCTTGAATAGCCGTATTAATGTATAGATAGGCTGGGGTGTTTAAGCTGGCCGTCGCGGAGGGGTGGGCTGGCTCGCTGGGGCCAGCTGTTCTACCTGTCAGCGTCGTTGTCTCGGGCCTAATATGCGAGTACATGGCCTTCCTCGGGGCTAGAGAGGAGGCAAGTAGGGCCAGGGCGGGCCTCGGCAGGAGGATCGCCTCGAGAGTGGTAGCGAAGCGCTTGGGAGAGGGCAGGGTGGCCAGGGTCAGCGTCATAGGCGAGGTCCTAGGCGTGCCCCTGGCAGCAGCACCCGACATGGCCCTACTCGGAAATGACGGGAAGGTAACACACCTATTCAAGGCGAGCGTGAGGAGCCCCCCTAGAAGGACCAGGACAGACCTGGCATACCTGAGGCTCTCAGCCCTGCTACTGGACCTGCAGGGAGCGCTGGCCGGCGACGCGAGGCTCGTCGTGATATCAGCGTCGAGCGCTGAGAAGCTCAAGACTGTACTCGAAGAGGCCTCCACGGGGGACGTCAAACCCCTCAAGACACCTGACGCCCTAGTCTACGTGGAGGTCTACGAGAAGGGGAGGGCGCTAGAGGAGGCGTCGAAGCTATTAGAGCCCCTGAGAGGCGTTAGGCCCCCCAGGCCCAACCCCTCGCCGAGGACATGCCCCTCCTGCAGGTACTCATCGCTTTGCGAGTACTCGGCTGCCAAGCCTTAATCCCCGCCAAAACACTCTATAATGCATACGGCGCCCGCGACGCCCCGCAGAGAGCCCCGAGCCGGGGCGCGGTGATGCGGGGTCCGTTGCCGGGGGAGGGGAGCGCCACCCCACAACTCTAAACTTGAGAAGGGCGAGGAGAGCGTCAACACCCTTATAACCCTCAGCCCGGGAATACCCGCTAACGGGGCCTGCGAGGGCCCGTAGCTCAGCCAGGATAGAGCGCCGGCCTCCTAAGCCGGTGGTCGGGGGTTCAAATCCCCCCGGGCCCGCCACACTTCACATTGATACTGCTGGGGGCCTACTCCTCTCGAGTCATGCCCTCCAAAAACGCTTAGAACTATAAAATTATTCAAAAACCAGGCCGTCTTCTAACTTAAAACAATTCAAACTAGTAAACCAGTTTCCCGCTGCCTGGCCTACATCTACTACGTGATGAGGAGGAGAAAGGGCTAAGCGCCCCGGGCCTGCAGGTTTCTTATTCTGGCGCGGGGGTGCCCGAGCCTGGCCAAAGGGGTCGGGCTTAGGACCCGATGGCGTAGGCCTGCGTGGGTTCAAATCCCACCCCCCGCACCACACACCGCTCGGGTATTCCTCCACTATCCTCCTGGCAGGAATATGAGCTGGGGCTCGCCAGGGTCTGTAGCACCCTGGAGCTGCCTAGTGGCAACTATTAGATTAGACGTCTCCTACGATCAGGCCCACTAGGACGGCTTAGGGGAGGCTTTCCTCACCTTGATCTCTCTGTTTTCAGTGTCTAGCACCACCTCCAGCCTGTTGCCCGGCTTCCATCCCAATGCCTCCACATAGTCCTTAGGGAGAGTTATTGTGTAGCTAACGCTCTGCCCATATTTCCCCTTCTGGACTATCAGCTTGACCTCCCTCCTCAGCTCCAAAAAGCCCAACTCCAAGTCCAAACTATGGTTAGGCGGTATAACAACACTCTAGTCCAAGCTGAGTGGGGCCTACTTAAAGGGGCTAGAGTTTAAATTTGTACCAATGTTACAAGATACAATGATAAAGTCGGTCACGCCTACAACCTCAAGTTTAGAGCCTGGCAGCATAGACCCGCTCAGGATCAAACACAGCCTTCTGCATCGCCAAATTCCTTTTCACAGCCTTGCATAATAGGTTAGAAGCGCTCTAGGCGGTCCCACACTCCTCTAGGCAACTTAAGTGCTACTTCTCCAACGCCTCGGCTATTAGCCCTTAAACCGTTCTTCCCTTTAATCACTAGTGAGCAGTCGATACCCGCATTCTACCTACTAGTCGCATTATTAACGTTAAAGACGGGAAGGCCTTTAGCCTTAAGGCACCCAGCTATGCTGCGTAGTTTCCCCACGAAGAACGACTATAAAAATAGTTCGTAATAGTTAAATAAAACATAGCAGTAGAGGAAACATGATCGTTTTCTTACCTGAAGCGGAGGCTTAAGACTGGCTAGCGGAAGCGTTAGCTAATAATGTTTAACGAGGAAAGACTAGGGCTAGGCTTCTTGGCGGAGGCTTTTCCCATGCCGGCTTCGGTGCCGTAGAGAGCTTCAAGTCCTTAGTCGCCATCATAACTCTAGCATGCGGGGGAGCCTGGTCAGCACTCTTCTCCCCCTCTTAGTTATCAGTACCATGTCCTCGACTCTGACCCCGTAGAGCCCGGGCATGTAGACTCCCGGCTCGATTGTCACGACCATGCCCGGCTCTAGCACGTCCTTGCTGGCGGGCCTCAGATAAGGCTTCTCGTGTATCTCAACGCCGACGCCGTGGCCGGTTCCGTGTATGAAGTAGCGGGCTAGCCCCCTCTTCTCGAGGGTCCTTCTAGCTGCCCTGTCGACATCTGATGCCTGGACCCCGGGGCCGGCAGTGTCTATCGCGTTCTCCATGGCCTCGACAACGTCCTCCATTAGCCGCCTGTAGTTGGACCCCCCGCTTCCCCACCAGAGGCTTCTGGTGGTATCGCTCATGTAGCCGTCCACTACTGAACCCCAGTCTATTAGGACTGGGCCGGGGGCGGAGAGCCTCGTAGCTCCGGGGGAGTGGTGGGGTAGCGCCGTGTTGGAGTAGAACGCGGCTATAACGGGGAACGATGTGCCCCAGGCGCCGGCTTCCATGACCCCCCCGGTGATTTTAGCCGCCACTTCCAGCTCTGAGACGCCCTCGGCGAGGTCCTCCAGGGCCCTCTCGAATGCCTTGTAAGAGGCCTCTAACGCCCTCTCGATGGCCTCCACCTCGCGCTCGCTCTTCACGGCTCTGATGGAAGCTACCCCGCCCGAGAAGTCCCTGAGCCTGTCACCTAGCACAGTCTTAAACTGCTCCGCGACCTGGTAGGGGAGCCATGAGAGGTCGACGCCCACAGGCCCGCTGCAGGCCTCAAGGACTTTAGCCACAGCTGAGGCCACGCTGTCAGCCTCCAGCAGGTCGGACGCCGGCACGTCGGCCTTAATGCCCGCCTCGCCTCCACGGTAGAAAGCCTTGACCTCGAACCCCCTGGGCGCTCCCTCGAGCGCCCTAGTATAGTCGAGGAGGGCTGACACTATGTAATCGCCGCACTCGCTACTCAAAACCACCGCCCCCGCGAGCCCCCTAAGCCCCGTCGAGTACACTATGTTAGGCTCGCCCGCCAGAACAAGGGCCTTTAAGCCGGCTCTCTCGGAAGCCTCCCTGAGCCTAGAAGCGTTGAGAGCCCAGATCTCCGCACCCGCCATAACGGCCCCCTTAACGGCTTAATCTATCCTTCACTCCAATAAAATTAATATTGGAGGCCTGACGCCCCCGAGGCGGCGCCGGGGGAGGATGAGGCCTCCAGGGACGTATTCACCGCGCTTCACACTTCACTTGCTACGCGAGCGCCCAACACTTTATACCGAGGCGCGAGCGGCGGGCTAGCGCGGGCGGCAAGGACGATGAGCTAGGACGCAAGGTTACGCATAGACGAGCTAGGCCTAGCTAATGCGGGGGAGGCGGTCGAAGCCGCCGCACTGCTAGACTATTCTAACCCTATTCACCTTCTTGTTCTGCCAGCTGTATCTACGCAGCCTCCTGCTCCTGCCAAAGCCGCATGCCGCACAATACCCTTTAGCTACGTTGTAGGAGTGCCTGCCACACCTCCTACACACTATGTGGCTCTTGCTCCTGCCATGCTTGCCCATGCTGGGAGTGCCCTTCGACATGAAGCCTACACCCTTAAGCTAGGGCTTTAGACTGCGGGGCTAATAACCACGACGCTGTCGCCCCTGACAAGCGTTAGCCCTAGCCTTCTAGTCATCTCGCCGTTTCTGTACTCCTCGGCCTCGCTCAACACGACATTCAGATGCTGGTCGTACGTTTTCAGTCTACCCTTTATCCCCGTGCCGTCCTTAAGCTTAACCAGCACGAACGTGTCTAGATGCTCCGCAAGCATCTTCAGAGTGGGCAACGTTATAGAGCTGCTCACTCTCTGACCCCCTCCCTTAGGAGCCCTCTGTCTCTCAATAATCGCGGGGAATTTTAAGGGTTAGGCCGCGCTCTGCAAACCTCTGAGCGCGCGAAGCGCGGAGATGCCGCAGCGTTTACGCCTACAGGCCTGCGAGAGTCATTTAGCATCAACGCCTCTAACGTTTTTCTTGGTGGCTGGCAGTGAAGCTTAGGCCTAGAACTCTAGGGAGGCGTGAAGCGGAGGAGCTCATCGCAAAGATAAAAGAAGCGTACCCCAGCTTCCCTCTGGAACCCGGAGTTGTTGAAAGGGTTTACGTCGAGGACGCTAATTTCACCGTGTACACGTTCGACGGCATGCCGTGCCTGTGGCATAAGGGCAAGGAGCCCGGAGACCTCATACCCATTATACAGTGCCTCGACGAGAAGGCGGGGCTAGGCCTTGGCTGGATAAAAGGTTACTTAATAATAGATAAAGGCGCCGCTCTAGCACTGGCCCGAGGCGCAAACCTCATGGTGCCTGGCGTGAAATCCGTGGAGGGCTCGTTCGCCTCCGGCGATATAGTTGCCGCAGTGTACGCTGAGGGCGGGAGCAAGGCCCCGGTGATGGTGGGCCGCGCCGTCATGGACAGCAGCGACTTAGCGAGGGCCGTAGAAGAGGGTGGCAGGGGAGTTGCCGTCAGGAGGTTACACTATGTGGGGGATAAGGTCTGGGAGGCGGCCAGGGTTATACTAGTCAGGCGTAGAGGAGCGCGGTCTTAGCCCTGATATTGCTTGGGTAGAGCCTAACAGACTCCAGATTATCCGGGGCCTCTACTAGCGGCGGCGAATCGAAGCCCAACTTTTGCCACGACGTCTTAATCGTAGACGCTAGGCTGGCTATGGCAGAAGGCTCCCCATGGTTCAATATTATCGTCCTAGGCTTAGGCCTAAGCCTCCTAAGGAAGCTTAACAGCTCCGACCGGGTGGAGTGGCCCGTGAACCCCTCTATAGTCCTTATTTCCAGGTTGACCTTTACTCTCCTTATCCCGTTGTCGAACCTAAGCTCAACCTCCCTCTCACCGCTCTGCAAACGCCTTCCTAGCGTCCCCGGGGCCTGATAGCTCACGAAGACTAGAGCATTCTTCGGGTCTCCGGCGAAGTACTTAAAGTACTCTACTATGGGGCCTCCATTCATCATGCCGCTCGTAGCTATTATCACAGCCGGGCCGCTAGCGTTTAATGCCTCCTCCCTCTTACTCTTGTCGTCTACGTAGACTACGGTGGGCCCCTCGAAGGGATTCTCGCCGTAGTGGAGCATCCTGTCCCTCACGGGTTTCACCAGTAGCTCCGGGTAGTTGGTGTATATGGCCGTAACCTCTCTGACCATGCCGTCAACGTATATAGGTATCTCCGGTATCTTGCCGTTCTTTAACGCCTCGTTGAGCACAAGCAGAATCTCCTGACCCCTGCCCACCGCCATCACGGGTATCAAGATCTTGCCTCCACGCTTAGCCACCTCGTTGACCAGATGTATCAACTCCTCCTCGGCCTTCTCCCTCGGCGGCGTATCCTTAGCCCCGTACGTAGCCTCCATTATCAGAGCCTCCACTCTGTGGAACTGGTACTCTGCGGGCGGCAGGAGCCTCGTACTCTTATCATTCTTGATCCTGTAGAACTTGAAGTCGGCAGTGTATAGTAGGTTAAACATGCCTTGGCCTATATGCAGGTGAACCATGGAACTGCCCAGTATGTGCCCCGCGTTTATGAAGGTCAGTTTTATGTCAGGCGCGACATCGGTCACAACATTATAATTAACTGGTATGACGCGGGTCAGCGCGAGCTGTATGTCAGCGTTTGTGAAGGGAGGCTCGACGCCCTCCCTTCTAGCGAGGTCTATAAGGTCTTGCAATATTATTATCATTATGTCGCGGGTAGGCGGCGTCACGTATACTGGCCCCCTAAACCCGAACTTGAATAGAAGGGGTAGCAGCCCCACGTGATCCATGTGAGCGTGGCTAATGACCACGGCATCCAGCTCCTCTATCCTGAACTCTGGCGCCCACAAGTACGGGTATGCGTCGGGGCCGTATCCCGACGGCGATAGGCCCACGTCCAGTAGAACCCTACTCTCACCGGTATCTACTAGTATGCAGCTCCTACCGACTTCGCCAAAGCCCCCTAGGCCTATGACTCTTACATGCCTAGTCCCTATCACCATGTCCCTGAAAATCCGCTCCCCTATCTCCCTCCTAGCCTTCCTAATCTCCTCAGAATAGCTCTGCAGGTGCTTGAGCACAGTATTCAGTATGGGGCTCTTCATCAAAGGCTTCCTATAGACTTCCAGTCTCCAGCCGGTCTCGGCTAGGACCAGATTCCTGAAAGCCTTACCCTTCCCCAGTATCTTACCGGGCTTCTCAGCTATCACCCTGACTTCTCCCAACACATCGTCGAACAGTATATCTTCTATGCCCGCGTCCTCAGGAGCGTTCTCTAATATGAATTTCTTGGTATACTCCTGGCTCTTGCGTATCTTAGGGTGAGTTCTAACAACTATCCTTTTCCTAAGCTTCTTAGCCAGCTCCTTCACTTTCTCCTCGTGCTCCAGTATGAACTTCGGGTTCTTGACATAGACTGCTATCTCGGGGCCCTCATACTCGATACTGACTATCTCAGCCCCGCCCAGAGCGTCGTATATCTCCTTTATGAGCATGAGCCTCGAAGCCGCCTGCCTCGCTTGCCTGACAGAAGCCACGACCCTTCACCGCGCGTCTGCGGTCAACTCGTGCACCCAGGAGCAGGGAAGCCACAACCCTCATAATAGAGGTTAGCCTACCAGCTTGTTAAAAGGTATGAACCTCTCTTCGTACACTCCCTTACCTATAACTACTATGTCAGCTCCGTCGCCCGACGCGGCGTCTCGTAGCACAGCAGACCTTATGGCTAGCGCGGCGACTTCAATAGCCTCTTCAAGGCTCATGCCAGGCTTGTATCTCTCCTCGAGGACGCCGAGTGCTATAGGAGACCCGGAGCCCGTAGCCGCATAGGTCTCCTCCGTCAAGCTCCCGAAGGGGTCTAGCACGTAGAGTCTGGGCCTTGTATCGTAGCCGCCTACCATCAGCTGCACTAGGAAGGGGTACCATTTACTGCTGAAAAGTATGTTTGCTAGAAGGGTTGCTATACCCTTAACGCTCAACTTAGAGCCCGTAGACATCTCGTAGAGCTTTATCTCCTCCCTCACTATATCGGCTAGCGCCTGGGCATCCGCTACAAGGCCCGAGATAGTTAGCGCTGCGTAGTCGGCAAGCTTCACTATCTTCTTGACCCTACGACTGGCTATCATGAATCCCGCAGTAGCCCTCTTGTCGGCCGCAAGCACGACTTTATCGTCAACTATCAACCCTACGGTGGTTGTGCGACTCTTCAGTATACGGGGCCTTTCACCCGAATCGAACCACTCCACTCCGTACCCCCCAGTAACGACTAAAACCTGCAGACTCCAGCTAACTACTCCTAACAACTAAGGTTAATATGTGAAGCCGCGCATCCCTCGAAGAGATTATGAGGCTCTCCACGACGCGCCAATTAAAGATAGGCGGCTCGCCCATCCTTTTAAAAACCCGGCCCCTACAATCCCTGAGCGAGAAAAGCAGGCAGGGTGTCATATAGTGGAGCCAGGCGGTGCGAGGGCTAAGCACGTCATAGACCTGCCCAGGAAGGTTGTAGTCGGCGAGTCGATACTGCCCACAGTCGGCTCGATACTGCTCGAGGCGCTCACAATTAGAGACTACGTGTTGATAGTTACGGGCCCCACAGTACGCAATCTGTACTATAAAACTGTGGCCGAGAGCTTAGAGGACTCCGGGTTCACAGTCGACAGCGTAGTAGTCAGAGACGCTAGCGTAGATACAGCTAAGAACGTTGCAGAACAGGCTTTAAAGGACCGGGTCTCCATAATAGCAGGCTTGGGGGGCGGCAAGTCCATAGACGTAGCCAAATACGCTGCTAAGGAAGCCGACGCTCACTTCGTGAGCATCCCCACGGTGGCTAGCCACGACGGTATAACATCTCCGTTCTCTAGCCTTAAAGGCTTTGAGAGGCCCGTTTCCGAGAAGGCTAAGACGCCCGACGTGATAGTGATAGATGTTGATGTGATTTCGAAGGCCCCCCGCAGGTATAACATAGCTGGCTTCGGCGACCTTATAGGCAAGTACACTGCAGTGCTCGACTGGAGGCTGGCCCATAAGCTCAGGCTCGAGTATTATGGCGAGTACGCTGCGAGCCTAGCTCTCATGAGCGCACGCCATGTTAGCCAGTATGTAGATGAGATCGCTGCCGGAACAAAGGAGGGGTACAGAGTCCTTGTCGAGGCTCTAGTTAGTAGCGGTGTGGCTATGTGCATAGCTGGCAGCACTAGGCCTGCCAGCGGAAGCGAGCACTTATTCGCTCACGCGCTAAGCATTGTAGCCAAGAACAAGCCCCTCCACGGCGAGGCGGTTGGCGTGGGCACTATCATGATGGCTTACCTTCACGGTAAAAACTGGAAGAAGATACGGGGGCTATTGAAGAAAGTAGGCGCGCCCGTGACTGCTAGCGAGCTCGGAGTAACCCCCGAGGAGGTCATAGAAGCCCTCACAATCGCGGCTAAGATCAGACCCGAGCGCTATACCATCCTAGGAGAGAAGGGGCTCACTAGAGAAGCTGCTGAAGCCCTAGCCAGGAAAACCGGCGTCATCTAGAAGCCTCCTGCTCCTCCTTGCTACTTACTCTTTCCTCCGCGCTTCCCCCGCCTTCGCCTCTCATATCGACTTCTATCGAGAATACTACTTTCTTCGGCGAAAGATACCTGTCCAGGTCCTGCAAGGCCCTAGAGAGCACGGCTTCCAAATCATTTATGCCGAGGACCTTAGCGGGTAGACTTATTTTAAAAGCGTCGCCCTCTTTAGTAACCTTGACTTGATCTATGTCTAGCCCCATAAGCCTGGCCACGAGTATTTTAGCCTTCTCGGCGTCATCCTCTACCTTCTTGACGGGTTTAATCTTAAACTTTAGTTTCTTCCCCGCCAGCGGATGGTTAAAGTCGACGTACACAAACCTCTGGGTCACCTTGACTACCCTACCCCTCACCACGCCTTCCTCTACGGCAAGCTCTATTTCCTCGCCTACCGAAGGCACTCTTCCTTGACGCTGGAAATATTTAATCGAAAACCTTTTCACTAGGTCTTCGCGCCTCTCCCCATAACCCCTCTCTGGTGGTATCTCGACCTCCCTCTCCTCCCCTAGCTCCATCTCCCTCAGAGCCTTCTCTACATCCTCGAAGAGGCCACTTCTACCTAATATGATTGGGTATGGCTTGTAGATCCTGCGCGGATCATAAATCTTGGCTTTCTTCGCGACCTCCTCGATATTAGTGTCTATCACCTTCTCCTCACCGTCCTCGACAGTCTTGACTACATACTCTATGAGCAGGAAATCTCCGTCCTTGAATGGCATGCCGCTAACCCCCCTTCCTGAGGTACCAACCTAAGTCCCTGATAGGCTTTATAACTCTCTCGTCCCCTACTTCATCGCCAAGACCCCAGCCTAAGGGTTCATAGTCTACTCCTACGATCAGCGACACCCCCTTAACCCATTTTACTATGTTATTCTCGTACACGGTTTTCCCGTATAGAAACAAAGCTTCGCCCCGAGGCGAAAGCACTGAGCACTTAATGACCCCTCCATGGCATAGGGGCGCAAGCTCACGAGCTAAATGAAGACTTGGCTTGAATCCACCATTATTCTTATCTACTAATCCTAGGTTCAAGCCGCCCGAATACATGGCTCCCAACGACAAAACTAGCCGGTGGAGTCTAGATTCAATGTAGAATAATTCTACGTAGTCTCCCTCTTCTACATCAAGCGCTATTATTAAGTCGCCTCGAAATACGCTACCGGCTCCGATTAGCCTAAGGAAGCCCTCTAGGCTTTCCAATTCCTCCCTTGAGGCGGGCCTTGCGGTCACCCTAACTTTCTTAGCTTGCATATGAAGAACCCCTCTGTTCCATCTCTATGAGGCCATAGCCTAAGACACTTAGCTACTTCTTCGTCGAGCTTCAAGCCCAAGTACTCAGTTACACCCCTGCTACCCACTCCCTCCCACCGGGTATTCAGAACCTCGACGTCCCTCCTGAGCCTTAGAAGCCTATCTATTACTAGCTCCCCTTCCTCGGGCGAAGTGGAGCATGCTGCATAGACTATTATCCCCTCGTCGCGAGCTAGGTCTACCGCCGCAAGTAGTAGTCTTAGCTGCAAATAGTGGATCTCGTACAAGTCTTTAGGGTCTCTACTGGTTTTTCTGGACGGGTCTTTCCTTATTATGCCCTCGCCGCTGCTAGGCGCGTCTAGGAGCACCTTATCGGCTACACCACGTCCCAGCTTAGACGGCAGGGTTGTTGAATCGACTCTCAGAGCAACATAGCTCTTAAAGCCCATTCTCTGCATGTGCGACCTTAAAGCCTTCATACGCCTCCTGGAGATATCCGCCGCTATGAGAAGAGCCCTATCCCTAGTAAGCTGTAATATCTGCGTCGCTTTACCCCCGGGAGCTGCCGCCATATCTATTATAAGCTCTCCCTCCCCGGGCTCTAGTATGTAAACGGGTAGCATGGACCCGGGGTCTTGTATATAATAATACCCTTTAAGGTACTCGTGGGTAGCGCCTACACTTATTGGAGCCTCGATCACCTCTATGCCGTGGGGGAGCCACGGTACTAATGACAGTCTGAAGCCTTTTTGGGCAAGGCTCTCGTAAAGCCTCGAGCAGGTAGTAAGATAGTCATTGCATCTTATAGTCTCCGGAAGGGGAATCTCGTTCCATTCCAGCAACTCCTCGACTTCCTCTAAGGACCCAAGCGCGCTGGCTAGCCTCTCAACTATGTAAGGTTTATAGCCATATCTCTCTGCAAGCCTCGCAGAACTGCGGCTTGGGCTAACAGAGAAGAACACCCTTTCATCCTCGTCTTTGAATATCCCCTTTAGCTCCATAGACCTCCGGCTCCCCGCAGTGAAAAAATAACGCTATTTAAGCGGCTTAGTCTCTAGGCGGGCGCTGGCTATGGAGGAACAGGGCAAGTATCAGAGAATAGTTGTCCCGGGTAGATTCCAGCCGCCGCATCTAGGGCACTTAGAACTCATTAAGCAGGCATTAAAGATCGCTGATGAAGCCTTAATAATTGTGGGCTCAGCGCAAGAAAGCTATACCATTAATAATCCCTTAACTGCCGGAGAGAGGATAGAGGCCCTTATATTAATGCTTAGGCACGAGCTCGGCTCCAGCTTTTGCGAGCGTATAACCCTGATAGCGCCTATACCCGATATCGCCATGAATAAGGTCTGGGTCCAGTATCTTAGAATGATGCTGCCCAGGTTCGACGCAGTTATTACGGGCAACGAACTCGTAGCCATGCTATTCGAAGACATGGGTTACCCCGTCGTTAAACCAGTTATGTATAGGAGAGGCGAGTGCTCAGGCACAGTTATAAGGAGGAGGGCCCTAGAGGGGGGCGATTGGAGGAGCTGCCTACACCCTCTCGTGGCAGAGTATCTCGATTCCATAGGGTTCTCTGAGAGGCTTAGGAGGCTCGCAGCAAAGCTCTAATTCTAGGTGAGAGAGTATGAGTGTTATAGTAATAGATGGGTCCATGGGTGAGGGGGGCGGCCAGATTCTGAGGACTGCTATAGCGATAGCTGCGATAGCGGGCAAAAAGCTCAGGATAATCAATATACGGGCCAAAAGGAATCCGCCGGGCCTCAGGCCCCAACATTTAACTGCGGTGCGGGCGATAGCGGCGCTATCCGGGGGAAGCCTTGAAGGAGATAAGGTTGGCAGCATGACCCTCGAGTTCGAGCCTGGTAGCATAAGGGGAGGGGTTTATAAATTCGATGTTGGCACGGCTGGCAGCGTCTCCCTGGTACTGCAGGCTCTCCTACCGGTCATGGCATACGCCGACGGCCCCATTAGAGTCACAATAACCGGGGGCACAGACGTAGCTAGGGCGCCCACTATAGACTATGTGAGAGAGGTCCTGAGGGGTCTGCTAAGGATGCTAGGCTACGAGTTTAGCATAGAAGTTAGGAGGAGAGGTCACTATCCTCGCGGAGGAGGCGTCGTCGTGGTAAGCGTCGATGACCCTCCCGGAGGGTTTAAGGGGAGGGACTTTATAGAGAGAGGCAAGCTTCTAGAGGTTAAGATGCGAAGCCATGCTGTTAGGCTGCCTAGACACGTTGCAGAGAGGCAGGCCAGAAGCGCCGCGTCAATAATAGAGTCGCGCTTGGGCGTAAAACCTGTAGTCGAGGTAGAAGCCTATCCACCGGGCCGCGACCCCCATCTAGGGCCTGGCAGCGGCATTCTCGTTTGGGGGGTGTTCGAGAAGACGCTGATGGGCGGTGATAGCATAGGCGAGAAGGGTAAGCCCGCCGAAAAGGTTGGACGTGAGGCCGCCGAAAAATTTATAGAAGATTATAACACGGGGGCTCCTCTTGACAGGCACGCATCCGACATGATACCACTCTACCTGGCGCTAGCCGGGGGGACGTATACTATGAAGGGCGCCAAGCTCACAAGCCACGCTAAGACACTTCTAGACCTGTTATCAATAATCCTAGACTCGTTCAGCTACGAGATCCGCGAGGGTTCGTTGGAGAGGCCTTTCACCGTGGTGCTCAAGAGCAGGGGCCTGTAGCCTGGTAGCTAGCTCCCAAACTCGCTCTTAATTATTTGTGATAAAACCTTGACTGCGGACTCCTTAGAAGCTGCAACCATAAAACCTATATAGATCACCCTGTCATTCTCTGCCTCGAGGCGTCTAGCGGCTTCGGCGGCCTTCTCAAGGCTTTTCTTTGGGGATATATCCGCCTTATTAACCGCCACATACACGGTTTTGTCTTTCACAAGAGGGATCACAGTGCCGGCTAGCAGCCTAGCCTGCCTTTCAAGGCTCATGTATGCGCTTGTGGAGGGGTCGAGTAGGAACAAGACAGCTCCTGGTAGATGAGAAAGCGCCGCCGCGGCCTTCCTCTCGATTTCGTTCATAGAGTCTATATCCCTGTCCAGTATGCCCGGCGTGTCAATTACCTGAACAGTCCTCCCGCCTTCACTAAAGTGGCCCACATGAATTTCCTTAGTAGTGAAAGGGTACTCTGCAACTTTGGGCCTCGCCCTCGAAACACTTCTAACAAAAGTAGACTTCCCGCTACTGGGTGGCCCCGCCACTATGACTGTAGGCATAGATGCGTCTATCCCGGGCAACTTCTGTATAAATACCACGAGCTGCCTGAGAAGCTCCAAACCCTTAGAGCACCTCTTGTATAGCGATAAAATTCGTCCCCTAGCCTCTCTAGCAACGCTTGCGAGTTCCTTGGGCGACTCTGATGCCAGCATCAATATTCGATATTTCTCATACATTCTATCAGTCATCTTCCTAGCCTTGCTAACGCAACTAACAGCCTTCCTAACGTCATCTCTATTAAACTCGATCTCCACAAGGCTCCAATAGAAGGGGTGCATAGAGTCGAGCAGTCTAACCAAGTCTCGGATAAAGTCAGTTCTGGATATTAATATGTCCCTCATCGCCTGCAAGCGTGCAAGCTCTCTATCCAAAGCCTTAGCCTTCTTGCCTCCCTTCCTCTCGGTCAGCCTCCTCCCGACTCTTTCCAGTAACTCGTTGTACGATGGCACGTGAATGCCCTTGGCAACCTCCGGCGGCAGCTTTTCCACAGCTGCTTCACTCCCTTAATACTTACTAACGGCTTAAAGCGCAAGCCTATATCTCGAAGCCGCGTTAGCTATACTCTTCTCTGACGCATAAGACTCGCGGGCCGCCATCTTCAAAGCCCTACTCTTACTCATACCGATAGTCAAATAATATATATACAGTGCCAGGCCCACTAGAACTCTCTCACTCCTAACACCTTCGACTTCGCTCTTCAGCTTTTTATAAAGCTGCGCCACCGCCGGATTCCTTTCAACCACCTTTTCTGCTAGGTAATCCGAGTAAGGCTTCAGCTTTAGCCCACCACTATCTATTATGAGGACTTTTCCTTGCTTCAAGGCTCTCCTCTTTATCGCTCTAACAGTTCTCAAGTTCAACACATTCATGCTTCTAGTCGATACCGACCGGTTAGCATGACCTTCTAATTCACCGTCACTCTTCATGTAGGGTGGCGAATCGTCTATTAGCTCCTCCCTAACCACAGCCCCGCATTCAGTACATGTGACGAGGCCATTATCCCAGGCTAGCTTATCTGAGCCACATACGGCACATCTCATTTCACTTCACCCGCTTTTAGCGGCTACACAGTTAAGATGGCCAAAGCTTACATGAAACACTGTTGTCTATGGGGAGAGGGGGCGCTAGTTCGTCGCTCATAGGCTACCGAAAGTAAACAATAGGTTATGTAAAACTCTAAACCTCGGGGCAAGCCCTAGAGGCAAGGGATGAGAGAGTGGCTAGCACACCCTTCGGGGCCACAGCTGTGGGTCTTAGGGTTAAGGAGGGCGTTGTCCTTGCCACGGATAAGAGAATGAGCTACGGCGGGTTCATAATGAGC
Source organism: Acidilobaceae archaeon (assembly GCA_027051095.1). GTDB lineage: Archaea > Thermoproteota > Thermoprotei_A > Sulfolobales > Acidilobaceae > Aeropyrum. The sequence continues at coordinate 26,415 of JALUAM010000052.1, forward strand.
AGGAGCTTCAAGAAGCTATTTAGGATTAAAGATAAAATAGGCGTAGCCTTCGCGGGCCTCTACGGCGACATGGGAGGACTTATAAGGATAGTTGAAGCGTCGTTAAAGCTTTACTCCCTTGAGGCTGGTAGAGAACCTTCAGTGTTCAACACAGCTAAGTTCCTATCAGCTCTGCTATATTCTTATAAAATATTACCGTTCTACGTGGAGGTGCTTGTGGGGGGCATCGAGCCGGGAGGCAAGCCCGCGCTCTACGTGCTAGACCCTCTAGGTTCTATAATAGACGACGATTACACTGCGGTGGGCTCCGGCGCTACTATCGCGTTCGGCGTGCTTGAGGAAAGCTATCGCGAGGACTTAAATCTTGAAGACGCTGAAAAAGTAGCATACAACGCCGTGCTGGCCGCTATTAGGCGTGATGCTTCTAGCGGGGACGGCGTTGATATACTGTCTATACCCGTCAACGGCGAGCCTAAGTTTAAGACTATAACATTAAGATTAGTCTCATAGAGGCGCTCGCCGTGGCATGCAACGTTTCCTTTAACGCGAGAACCGCTCAAAAAGCGCAGATGCTCCTTAGCCGTAGAATTATTATTAGAAAGCTTGATCCCCGCTCCGTTAGGGTTGTCGCAGGCGTAGACGCATCTTACATTGTCAACAGAGGCCGCGAGCTGGGCGTGGGAGTTGCTGTAGCCCTAGACGCTAAACCCCCTTTTAGAGCTAAGGCGTGCAGCGTCTACATAGGAGAGGTCTGCGTCCCCTATATACCGGGTCTTCTAGCCTTCAGGGAGCTGGCTGTTATGGCTCCCGCGCTGAGCAAAATCGTAAACCTAATAGACCTTATAATAGTCGACGGCCACGGGATATCCCATCCGAGAAGATTCGGCATAGCCAGCCACATAGGCGTTATATACGGTAAGCCTTCTATAGGTGTAGCCAAAAAGAAACTGATAGGCCGGGAGAAAAACATTGACGACTTGACAGTCGTTGTGAATGACGCGGGCGAGCCGGTTGCAGCAGTTTTAAAGAAAGGCGGGCAGAGGTTGTACGTGAGCCCCGGCCACCTAGTCGACCTGCCCTCTGCCATAGCCATAGTGGAATCGCTTACTAGGAATAAATTGCCGGAGCCGACCCTAAGAGCCGATTCGATTAGTAAGGCGATAAGGTCAATTCTAAAGGGCGTTGCGCCCCTTGGCGCAAGCGAGGTCCTAGCACCCTGCGAGTTTAGAATTAAAGCCTCCCTAGAGGAAGCCAGCGTCATACTTCAAAGGCTAAGACAGCTTGGCCTCAAAGCTTCAATGGGGTAGCAGCAATGGTTAGATATTACCACTTAGAACTCCTGGCCTGCCCCGAGTGCAGGAACCCGAGGCTCCTAGTTTACTCTCTCAAAGAATCTATTAAAGAGTTTGATGACAGCGTGGCAAGCAAGCTTAAATGTAGAAAGTGGTGCTATCTTTACGATAGGCCCGCTTCCACGGTGCCTTTAGACACTTGCAGGAAAACCTGCATGTTTAGGGAGATAGATGAAGGCGTGATAGTTTGCCCCTCATGCGGTAGATGGTATCCAATAGTGAATAGCATTCCCGTCCTCATGGATGATAAGTATAGGGACGTGGAGCGTGACAGAGAGTTCGCGGAGCGCGTGAAGGACAAGCTACCCTCTTGGATTAAGCAGTATATGCTTCATCCTTTATCTTTGCATGAAGATAAATAGCCCCCCCTCTCCTTGCAGATTAGAGGAGGGTCGGGATAAGATGTCTTCACATGGCGACATAGCGGGTTTTGTTAGAAGCCTTGAACGCTGGGTTACGCTTCAACGAATGATACTGGAAAACTTTAAGAAGGCAGATGAGAGGGTCAGGAACGCTGACAGACTCGAAATAATAATTCACACCAGGATAGCGTTTAACCACCTCATAAAAACCCTTAAGGCGTTCGACGACTGGCTACAGGATCCCTTCATATCTTCCAACATTCCAAGGGACCTGCTACTAGAAGTCTGGGATACCACGCTAAAGATAACAGAGCTGTTGCTAGAACTAGACATTAAGCACACTTCAACAGTAAAGGATATAATAGAGGAGGCTGTGAGAGAGGGCAGAGTAAGTCCTTTGATAATGCAGCTCAGGGATATAGGATTTGGCCGTGATAACAGGCGCGGCGAAGGCCATTCCATGTCTATATAGGCCTTTGACCCACCATTGAGTGCATGGTGCTCGAGCTGCTCGAGCCCCGCCCTAGTCTGTCTCAGCCGGAAAACCATGTACATTGATCGAACGCTAAACCATTGCCCTGTCATGCTCCATTGTACAAAGTGTGGCTTGGAGTGCTAGATGTTAAACCCCATAACCCTCTCAATAGTGTAAATGAGCCTGCCCACAACACCCCAAGTCTTTAACGGCCTTCCCTCCATTATAGCATACTTCTCCTTAGCCTTGCGTAGAGTGCTTCTTTTAAAATCGCCTCGCGGGAATGCACCTATCCCGATAGGATAACCCGTGTAGTATGCCCTTGCTACCACATAGCTTAGGCTAGCTTTAACCCCCCTCTCCCAGAGAAGTATTAGGCCCCCCTGCTCCTTGACGAACTCCCTTAGCGAGTCATGCGTTTTGAATATTAACGGCTCCCCAGAGGGGGGCACCTTTTCAAGCCTAAGCAGCTGTGCCATTAGACCCTTAAAGCGTTCCAAGTGTTTAGGTATCCTGACACCCGGCTTTAATTGGAACACGCGACCGTCTACAACGTGGAAGTAGATCCGTATAACTCCCTTTTCGAATAGCGGCGTATCCGTTGCCACGAGAAGAGACGTGTGTAGTATATCTGGCCTTCCCCTCTTCCATTTTTGAGGCAACACTTCCATTGCGTGATAGTGTAAGCTTTTATCTAGGATTAACTCTGAGGGGTCTATCTCGTACCTCTTAGCGGTTTTCCTGACCTGAGGATGGTCCCATATTTCTCGCGGTACTAGTTCTAGCGACGATTCGAGGAAGATAATAGTGAAAGGTTTCATGGGCTACCCCTTAACCCTTCGTCTCCTTCCAGAGCTGCTTCCTCATGGCCTCTAAAGGCTCGAAAGGCTTGCCCATGTACTCGGCCGCCGATAGCACTCGTGTAGGTATGCCGCTAGCCCTGAGCCTCTCCTCTACGAGCTTCCTGTACTCGTTGTACTTCGGGTCCCTTACGAAATGATGGTCTACAATAGCTACCCGCGGCCGCGCTCTAACCAAAACTTCTAGGAGGCCTTCTATGCCCCTTGATACAGATTCCGAGCTGACCCGGTATCCGGCTAGGTATGAAGCAGGGCCGCTTACAATTAAAATGTCCGCTCCGCGCGCCTCCGTGGACAGCCACTCAATCGCGTCTCTTGTCGGGGGCCCCTGGACGTCGCTCGCAAACACTACCTTACCCTCGTCACATTCTACGACGACCATCAGCACCTTGCCGAGCTTAGTGCCCTCCTCGCCATGCCACACCGGATGCGAGAAGCGTAGCTTAACGCCTTCAAACTCGAATGTCCTGCGATCAGCGTACTCAAGGGAAGCTCTATCACCCACTCCCCCCTTGACTATAAACCTGTAGCCCCTCAAAGACTGACTCCTATTTATATCGTATCTTATATCCTTGGCGTAAACAAGCTTTTTATAGTAGCGTTCGGGCTCGTCGCGTAGGTAATGGTCGTAATGGTAGTGAGTTATAATTATCGCTTGGCTCTCGTTCACGTATCTCCTAGCTCTATCAAGCGCCTCCTCTAGCCTTTTAAGCTCCAGAGGGTGGGGTGGGAGAGAGAAGCGGTAAGGGGCTATCGAGGCCCCGAGGTCTATACCTATAGAGACCCCGCATGCCTCTACAAAGGTTGCTATACTTCTCACGCCCATGCTATCAGCGGCAACAATGTTAACCTTTAAGCTCACCTGGAGGCTCACCCACTATAGTAGCTTTTGCTCTCTGAGCGGCTTTGACGAACTCCTCCGGTGTTATAGGAAGCCACGTCTTCAGCTCGCGGTAAAGGTCCCAGGAGACTATAAGCCCCCTTGGGGTCCTTCTGCCATTCTTGACTATTTCAATATATGCTCTAGCTACCACGTCTTTCTTCGTCATGCTGGTAACTATGGCCTTCTCTATGTCCCCCGGGTATTCATACCTGGCCTTTAGCAATATTTCTATGATTCTGTTTATTCTCTCTGGCACGCCCACTATGGACCCTCTCAAGTCGATCCTTCTAGGGGAGCCCCAGGGTACTAGGTTGTCTAGGACGCGGCTGACGCCGGGCCTTGGTATCCTGTCCACTATTCCGCCTATTAGGAAAGCGTCAGCCATCATAACGTCGTTAGCGGTTAACGGCTGAGGGGCGTCGGGTCTTAGGATTATAACGCGGTCCGCGTCAACGCTCCAAAGCAGCTCGCTAGGCTTGCTCTGCATTATGGTCATCTTGTTCTCGCCTATGATCTCGGATAGCCAGTTCACAGTGGCGGAGTCAACGCTCGTTATAGCCAGATGCTTATCCCACAGGTAGCGTCTCACGACGTTGAGCGATACCGCTATCTGGAGCCTAAGCTTGGCCAGCTCGTCGTCGCTGTGAATAAACCTCATACTAAGGTCTATAACGTAGAGGGGAAGAGGCGGGTTAGGTAACAGATCCTCTATATCGGACCACTTAAAAGCCCTTTTCTCAATGTCGCCTTTAGCGCTTATACTAGCTTGAGCCCTCTCATCGCCAGGCCCCATAAGCATCTTAAACCTAGACCCTTTGTAGGATGACTCATAGACAGTTCTACCCCTGAAGTCCAAGTCGTAGAATACATCGTATTCCCTAACTAGAGCTTCCACAGCTGCGTACTGGAATCCAAGCTCCTCGACTCTCTTCCTGTGAAGCCAGACCCTAGACCCTAGCTTATAGATGCCTTTACTATCCATGAGTTCTAATAGAGCCTGGTAAGGCCTTTCTACGAACATAGCCCTACCTCTACCCACGCTAACCCCCCTTACAGACCTATAAACTCGTCAAGACTTCTAGACTTGACCTTGCCGGTCTTCTTCACCCACGGGCCTCCAAGCTTCTTCACAGTATACCACGAATACCTTATGATTGGCGGCTTTTCACCTCTTTCAAGAACCCTTTTGACCCACTCTATAGTCCTCTCATCGCTCGGATAACCGCTACCCTCAACACCGTAAATTTTAGATAGAACAGATATCCTCGTGTCGCGCAGATGCTTAGCTATTATGCTTGCAGCCGCCACTATAGGATATCTAGCGTCTGCCTTCTCCTCCACAACAACCGTGAAGCCGCCGCCTACCTCGCGCTCTACTAGCTTTTTCAATCTAGAAACATCGCCAAACTTATCTACAATTACGACTCCCCTAGACGCGTTGACAAGCTTACTAAGCCTAGCTACAACTTCAGCCGCTTTCGCCGCCTCCAACTCATTAATGTTGTAAGCGTCTATGTCAGCAGGGCTTATAGCAGCCACGGCGAAAATGCCAAGTCTAGCCAATGCCCTGTATAGCGACGCCCTCCTCTCCCTAGAAAGCTCCTTGCTATCTCTAACCCCGAGGTCCTCAAGCACACCCAAAGAGTCCTCTCTCATAGCGAACGCCACAACTATCAACTCGCCCACTAGACTACCGCGTCCAGCCTCGTCTACGCCTATCACAACCCCCGTCAAGCTCGGCTCCTACCCCACAAGTCCAGATATCATTTCTATGCTTCCCGTAGATTTTTATACACGGTTCTTAATCGACATTAAGCTACTATCTTATCTACCTTTCTCCTAACTCTATTCTTAAACCTCGGCTCCGCGACACCGGAAGGGGAGGGGTAGATCTATTGTTAAATAAATTGTTGAAAATGTTATCTTCGCTGCTTTCGGAAAAGGAGAGAATTAGCAGCAAAATGGAAGAGCTGCGCACCACCCTTTATGGTAGGGATGCTGTTGAAGTTGTGATGGATGTTGTAAACATTCTAAGATCGACTATCGAGGACGCTGGAGGCGATAGAGATGTGCTCGCCGTACAAAGCGAAATCTCAAGGATCAAGAATAACTTCATGGTTCCCGCTCACGTATACGCTTTATTAGACGTTATAGACTCCTACCTTAAAGAAGCCGCGTCTACAAGGAGGCAGGGTAGCCTGAAGGATGCGGCTCTCAAAGCTTTGAATATAGTTGAGCAGGAGATTATGTCTCAAATTAGAGAGGCAAAGGCAATGACTGCTAGCGTGACCCCTTCAGAGGGCTGCATAGCATCTATAGGATACAACTCTATAATAGTCGACTCAATACCTAACGCCCCAAGAGCCGATTTAGTTGTAATAGCTGAAAGATACCCCTTCCTGGACGGCAGAAGGGCTTCACGAGAGCTCAGGTACAAGAAGGTTAAGACTCTGTACTTCCCAGATGTTAATATATATAATATTATAGATGAATGTCGAATGATGATTATACCTCTCTATGCCTTCATATCAAACCATATTATAAGCGATGTAGGGGCCAGGCTGGCGGTTATGTCGGCCAGGGAATACAAGATACCTGTGGCGGCTGTGGGGATAGACTTATCCCTATATACTGCCGGCCTAGACGTTGATGTCAACCAGGTACTGAGTAAGTACACGATTAACCCTGAAAGCGTCTTCGACAATAAGCAGTCGGCCCTCAAGTGGGGTAGCTTCTCCGTATTCGACCGCGTTAACATATCACACGTTGATTTAATAGTGTTAAGTAGCACCACAATTTCTAAGCCAGACGTTGCACTTGTCGCTCAGACCGCCGAAAAGGTTATCGAGAGAGCATCTAGGCTACTTAAAGGCGTGTAAACGATTCAATGGATTTCAAGCCTCGACCTCCTCCCTATAGGAAACAGTAGCATAGGGAACTCTTCAACGCAGTCTATTCTCAGCAGCGAGCACAGCTCCTCGTCGTAGAATGCTCCCACAGCGGTTGTAGCCAGCCCTAGCGCCTCTACGGCTAAGTAGACGTTTTCTCCCGCGAATCCTACGTCCCAGTGAACGTACCTATAGCTTCTATGGGAATACTTGTACGCTGTGCGCCTGTAGACTGCGGTTAACACTAGCACTGCGGCGGCTCTGCCAACATGTTCCTGCCCTAAGGCTATTTCCTGGATCTTGTAGGAGAAGTCGCCCAGCTCTAGTAGCTCGAGCGCGTGCTCGCCTGGATTATAGTGATATATGCCCTGATCGAGGCCCTCAATACGGTTCGCCACGATATAGCCCTCCACGGGCTGTAGAGCCCCTGCGCTAGGATACGCCCTCTTAGGTCCTCCCCACCAGGCTCTCCCAGTTACGCCGAGCGAGTAGTATAATATTGCTGATATCTCTCTAAGCGTCAGCTTACCCCGGGTATAAGACCTTCTACTCCTCCTAGACTTTATGGCTTCAAACACGTCGACTCCAGCCCTTTCCGGGGGGCTAGGGAGCTTTATCTTCTCGGTCTCGTACGACTTATAGTAATCGCTGGGCTCGGGGTACGGCAGGTCTTCGTAGACTCCTCGGGGTGAAAGCATAGAGGCATAGTGGTAGATCATGGATACATCGCCGCCCCGCCTTAAGGCCTCCTCCATGCCCCTAAGAAGCCTTGCCATAGTATAACTGGAGAGCCTTGAGGCTAGCCTGGAGAATAGTTCTACAGCAATCTCAATATGCTTCAAGCCGGTCTCCCCAGGCTTTTGGAGTCGTTGTAGGCCCTTGCAAGCGTTACTCCTCGTTATCAAACACCTCTACACTACATTATAGTAAAACAGGCTCGCCCTGCACTTAGCTGGAAGCTGGGGGAGGACGGGTCCTTGAAGCCTAAAGTGCCCGTAAAGATAGTCACCTGGGAAGAAATAGTTGAGTGGAGCAGGGGGCTGGCTGAAGTCATAGAAAAGTCGGGTTGGAAGCCCGACGTCATAATAGCTGTAGCGCGCGGGGGCTACGTTCCTGCAAGGTTGCTATGCGATTTCCTTGATGTCACCGACCTTCTGAGCGTTCAAAGCCAGCACTGGGTTGAAGCCGCGAAGGCTGCAGAGAAAGCGATATTAAAATTCCCTTACAAGCTAGACCTCTCCGACCTAAAAGCCCTCATAGTAGACGACATAGTAGATACTGGGGACACCCTCATACTCGCCAGAGACTTCGTATCGAAGGAATGGAGGCCAAAAGAGCTGAAGATAGCGGCACTCCAGTGGATAAGCCCTGTAGCTAAGATAAAGCCAGACTACTACTATCTTGAAGTCAAGGAGTGGATATGGTTCCAGTATCCTTGGACTAGGCTAGAGGATACTATGCAGTTCATAACCAGGATATTTAGAGAGGATCCGAGGACTAAGGGGAGGGCTCTAAGCATCGACGAGATTAAATCGCTATTTATGGAGTGGTATGGCATAAAGCCTGAGGATCTAGGATTTTACTGGGACCTAGCTCTTAGGAGGCTAGTCGAGAAAGGCGTGCTAGTTAAAGACGGCGAAGGCTTCAGAGCGGGTAGACTCTAGCCCCATAAGATTTTTGGCTCTTACTCGCTGGCTATCTTCACACGTATCGTGTAGACCCCCCTTTCGCTGCTCCAGGCTGCTTCTACTATGGTGTCACCGCTTCCTATAATACCCTCCCTCTCAAGCCTTTCAACCGTCCTCTTAAGACCCTCTTCGTAGTCGTTGGCTGCCACTAGTATGGGTTCAGCCCCCCAGAGGCTTCTCACGACGCGTTCAACAGACTCCTTAGGCACGCCTACGTAGAACGTTCTTAGAGGCCTGAAGCTCGAGATCCTCTCGGCTAGCCTTCCAGTCATGCTGTATACGACGAGTGTCGCCCCGAGGCTCTCTGCCAGTTCTACTAGCCCGAGAGCTAACTTATATAAACCCGTCTGGGGAGGATAACGCTTGACACCCCGGGACCTGAGGACCTCCACCGCTCTATTAACGGTCTTGGACAGCCAGAGAACGGTCTTTAATGGGTATTTGCCTATGGCTGTTTCAGACGTTAACATCAGAGCGTCGACTTGAAGACCTACAGCCTGGTATATATCCGTGATTTCGCTCCTAGTAGGGTGAGGCTTCTCTACCATGCTTGATAGGAACTCTGTTGCCAAGACTACGGGCTTAGCCTTCCTCCTAGCCTCCTCTACAATTCTTTCCTGTATAATGGGTAGCTCCTCTAGGTTGAAGTGCATGCCCAGGTCTCCACGGGCTACTATCACGCCGTCGCTAGCCTCTACTATCTCCTTAACATTGTTGACTCCTTGAGGCGACTCTATCTTCGCGTATACTCTAACCTCCGGGCGTCCCAGCCTTCTCATGATCGTCTTAACCGTTTCAACGTGCTCGTAGCTGCTCGCATAACTTACGTAGACGTGGCTGAAGGGCCTATTAGCGGCGTATGCGAGCGTGTTCTTATCCTTAGCAGTTATCCTAGGCCCCGGTATCTCCTTGCGTTTAATAGCGACTCCCTTCCTAATCCCCACAACCCCTCCTTCGACGACCCTCGCTTTCACAGACAACCCTTCAACGCTCTCGACCTGCAACACAATATTGCCGTCGTCTATAAGTATTAAATCTGCCTCTTCTATAACCTCAAAGAATTCCTTGACTTCTATAGGTATCTCGCCCTCCTTGAAGCCTACGGTTACTAGCTGCCCTTTCTCCAGTTTAACAGGCTCCTTGTTAGCAGTCCTAACCCTAGGTCCTTCGAGGTCTATGGCTAGCCCCACTCTAATGCCGAGAGTCTCCTCGGCGCTTGCAACCGTCCTCAGCATTTCGTCCCAGCTGCTTGGAGACCCGTGGCTAGCGTTGATCCTGAACACGTCTACCCCCATTTCAAGCATTCTCTTAACGGTTTCGAGACTGCTAGACATGGGTCCCAGCGTGGCTATAGTCTTCACAAGGGCTCTCTTCATAGGAGGCCCGCCTCCCTTAGCCTACGAGCTACCACCTTAGCCTCGTCGCCGAAGAACGACACAGCCTCCTCCAGGGCCTTCCTGTCAACCCTAATCTTACCCCTTTTTGCGAGCCTTCCTATCTCCTTCAGGCGTTCCATGTCCGAGGACCTACCCGCGTGAGCCTTAAGGGCTATGTGGTCCTCGAGTCTGACCGCCTTGACCCTCACACCGGCCACATCGATTCTAATAGCTCTTTCCAGCATCTCGCTGGGCACGTAGAAGTCGTGTATGTTTTCGTAGAACTCGATTGGTATCTCCTCCTGGCCTACCCTGGCTATGAGCTGGGGCGTGCCCAGCCACGTCTGCCCTATACTCCACCCAAGCTCTTCAGCCACAGCCCTATACTCTTCCTCGAATAACGGGCTAGGCTCCTCCCCGAAAAGATCCACGTCGTCCCCCAAGTCCTTGGAGCCTAGCTCTAGTTCTACTACCGTGCCGCCGATTATGGTGAATCTGAATCCCCTATCCAGGAGCGCCCTAAGAGCCGATGCGAAGCCCTCACGTGATACCAAGTCCCCCGCCGACCTCCAAACCGTAACCGAGGCCTCCATAGGATAAAAGCCTGCAAACCCGATAGATGAGTCGGGTGCCGGGGTGGCCGAGCGGCCCAAGGCGGCGGGCTCGAGGTGGCAAGGGGTTTGAGCCGCCGCGAGAGACCCGTTGCCCCGCAAGGGGCGCGCGGGTTCGAATCCCGCCCCCGGCGCCACCTTGGGGCCGTCGTCTAGCCTGGCTAGGATGCGGGGCTTGGGACCCCGTGGTCCGGGGTTCAAATCCCCGCGGCCCCACCAAGGCCCCCAGTAGTCCGTGGGCGCGCCTCTAAGGTGTCGACAAGCATGATGTCCCCGCACCTGTGGGTCGGGGTCGGATATGGCCAGGGTTAAGGTCGGGCCGAGTGTATACAGGCTTTTATGGGTGAGGCTCGCCTACCAGTTCGACCCGCGCGTTGCCGATTACCTCCTAGGCACCGGCGACGACCTTGAGGTAAGCTTCTCTGGCAAAGGTAGAGTTAGGCATGTGTGGAGGTCCGGGAACCTGCTACTCACATTCAGGGCTTCCGATGCACTGGCATCGCTTACTACCTATGCGGGAGAGCTAGTGAGAAAATCCTCGGAGCCCCCCCGCTATAGGGTTATCGTTAAGAGGGGCTCCGATGTGAAGGGCTCGGTGCTAGCGCCTCAAGTGGTAGGCGGCGATTATTCCCGCAGGCCGGGAGATGAGGTCATAGTAGTAGACGAGGATGACAATTTAATAGCCGTTGGGAGGCTTAAGATCCCCCTAACCCTTATTAGGGGCCTAGATAGAGGCGAGGTTGTTAGGGTCAGATAGGGGGGCTGATCCAGGCTGTGAGCGATATCGAAATCGTGAGTGATTTAAGGCGGGAGGAAGTTGAGGGAGGGGTGCTTATAACGGGTTTCAGAGGATTTGGCCTCGTCGGCTACCTAGTCTCAAAGCATCTCGCCCTAGCCCTGAAGGCCAGGAAAAGAGGTTACATAATAACCCCTTACATGCCCCCCGTGATCTTGATAGAGGAGGACGGCGTTGGCTACCCCTTCGAGATATACTTCCATAGCGAGAGGAAGATAGTTATAGTTGTTCACCGGGCCAACCCGGAGAGGGAGGTTCAAGACGACTACGTCCGGGCCCTAGCCGACTGGGCTAGCGAGCTTGGAATCTCGCTGGCAGTACTTGTTGGCGGTTTAAGCGACGAGTTCAAGCCTCCCGAGGAAAAGTACGGTTACCGCTGGATTAGCAATAGACACTATGTTGGCAAAAGGCTGGAGGCGCCCGTGATGGAAGTTGGTTTAGGCGTCATAGGCCCCCTGGCGCTGCTTCACATATACCTGGAAAACAGGGGCGTCCCTTCAATAATGGTTCTGCCGTACGCTGCAGCGGATAGGAGCGATTACGACGCTGTGGCCGTCGGCCTTAAGGTGATATCCAGGGAGATCCTTGGGATTGAGATATCAACGCGGGAGGTCGAGAAAATTGCCGCTCAGCAGCGAGAGTTTATAGAGTATGTGAGGAGGAGCCTAGAAGAGCAGTCCGGCGAGAGGGACGAGGAGGAGAGCGGCATCTACATGTAGCTTCTAAACTAACTAACACTCTTCGCCGAGGACCTCCACTCCCGCCTTTAACCGCGTTTGAAGACCCTCTACTCTTTCTTTAATAGCTAGCGCCACCTTCACGCTCCAGTCCCTAGAGGCACAGAAGTAGAGCCTCGCTTTAACCCCCCGGTTCACCGCTTCTAGCAGAAGCGCCCATACATCAGCTATCAGTCTGTCAACTACCTCCTCGGGCTCCTGCGCCCCTGGATAGTCTATTTGAATTGAGGGGTAGACGCCGCACAGCTCTGTGGGGAAGACGCCTACGTAGGGCATATAGAAGAATATCATGGAGTCTCTGGAAGCTGTCGCCTCCTTCTCACATTCGCTCGGCTCGAGCTTAGTGACCATAGGCTTCACTGCTACCTCCCTCGGCTTGAACTTCTCCAAGGCTTGAACCGAGGTCCTGAGAGCCTCCCTTCTGAAGGAGTTAAGCCTGGGGTCGCCGAGGCTCTCTGTGCCATAAGCCCTAATCCCCTTAACCCTGCCCCTACCCCTGTGCACGCCAGCCTCTAACAGGCTCCTATACCTCCTCATGACTCTTAGAAGCCTAGCCGCCGAGTGGTGGGACCTTCCCGCCTCCTCGAGGACCTCCCAAAGCCTGCCCTCGCGGATAGCCTGCTTAACCCTCCTTACCGCGGACGCTATCACATATAGGTTGTGAAGCGCCAATAGCCTCGTAGCATCCTCCCTAGCCATCTCTCTGAGGTCCTGGGGGGTATACCTAGAGCATACGGGGCAGCTGCACGGAAAGTAGTCCAGCTCCTCCAGCCTATACACCCCCCACTCCGTTATATACCTGCCGTCTCTAGCGTAGAGTATGTAAGACGCCGAATCGAAGGTATC
>JALUAM010000053.1 GCA_027051095.1 Acidilobaceae archaeon
ATGCGATCCCACAGGTATCGGAGCTGGACCTTAACCCCGTGATGAGCTACCCCCAGGGAGCGGCGGTGGCCGACGCGCGCGTGATACTGGGGGAGGGTGGTAGGGAGTGAGCGAAGACCGGGCGGCCGGCGCCACGATACAGATCAAGCCCGAGGACGTCGATAAACTCAGTGAGGAGCAGCTGGACAGGCTGATAAGGGACCTGGAGAGCAGGATACTCTCCCTCAAGTCCCAGAGGAGGGAGCTGATAGAGGAGATCAAGGGGCTAAGGAGCCAGAGGAGGAAGCTCATAGAGGAGAAGAGGAAGCTGGTTGAGAGGCTCAACGAACTCAAGTCTAGGAAGAACGAGCTGATGGAGCAGCTCAACCGACTCAAGGAAGAGAGGGAGAAGCTGAGGAAGGAGCTTGAGGCTAAGAGGCAGCAGCTGGAAGTGGCCAGGAAGCTTGCACAGAAGGAGGGCGACATAGCGAAGATCAGCCTGAGGAGGCTACAGAAGAGGCTCGAGGAGCTGGAGTGGCGCCAGATGACCACGGTGATGCCGCAGCACGAGGAGCAGAGGATTATAGAGGAGATAGCCAGGCTCGAGGAGCTCATCGAGAGGGTGAGGAAGGCCAGGCAGCAGATGCTCTCGCTGATGGAGCTTGAGGTCGAGGTCAAGGCGCTCAGGCTGAAGATAAAGGATCTCAACGAGAAGATAGCCGGGATCAGGGAGGAGATAGGCAGGGTCAAGAGCGAGATGGGTGAGGTCGTGGAGAAGATAGCGAACTATAACAGCCAGATCAATGCACTAACAGAGAAGATAAACGAGATCAGCCCGATGATAGACGACCTTACGGCCCAGATAGACGAGCTCCGCGAGATACACAGGAGGGCTAAGAAGAGACGGCAGGATCTGAAGCTGGCCAAGCAGCTCAACATGAGGCTGGACGAGCTGATGCGCAAGAAGGAGGAGCTGAGGAAGAAGTACGAGCGCGGCGAGCCGCTAAGCCTGGAGGAGCTGAAGCTGATCTACTCCGACATAGACGACCTCCTCGGCGGGGGCTCCAAGTAAATAACCCGGCAACCCGGCCTCCTCTGGGAATAGATTTAAGTCCCGCCGATTTCTCTAATCCCGACCTGCAATGCGCGCGCCCGAGCCCGGACTAGGGAAGACCGTCGAGGAGGTCGTGGGGGTCGAGGAGGCTACTGGCAGGCGGGGGGCTCTACCAACCGCTCTCATAGTGATAGTTGACCTTGACGACGACGTTGCCGAGGTCGGCTACACAACGCCGATACTTGGCGAGGAGAACGTCCTCAGGGCCGCCATTGACTTTGCCATAGCGAAGCCGGAGGACTCGGACTCCAACGCTATGTTTGCCGGCATCCAGCTCTACCGCCGCCTCGTCTCGGCGGGCCACCCCGCTGAGATAGTTGTTGTGTCGGGCTCGCGCGAGGATGCCGTGGAGGCCCAGCTGAGGGTGAAGAGGCAGGTTGAGGAGGTTGTGAAGCACCTGGGCGGAGACGTCGAGCTTTACCTGGTCAGTGACGGCGAGGACGACCTGATGGTTACCGAGATACTGGCGAGTGTAGCCCCCATAGCGGCTGTGAGGAGGGTTATAGTAGAGCAGCACCTAGGCATTGAGGGCGGAGTTATACTCTTGGCCAAGTACCTGAAGAAGGCCCTTGTGGACGCCAGGTTCTCGCGATATACCCTCGGAGTGCCCGGGATCATAATATCCACGTGGGCCCTCCTCAGCCTGGCGGGCTACGCCGACGTCGTATACAGGGCTACTATGCTGATACTCGGCCTATTCATGGTCGTGAAGGGGTTCTCACTTGAGGGTAAGATAGTCGAGGCGTTCGAGGACATACTGAACAGACCCCCGCTCGTGCTGGCCGGCACCCTAGTGTTCACCATGTTCGCCCTCGCCAGCGCCGCCAGCGCCTACTACGCGTCCAACGAGCCCAGCGCCCTCCTTGCTCTAGCCAGTATAATGGAGACCTCGGTGCCGCTCTTCGCCGCCGGCATGGTATCCTACGTGATAATAGCTAGGCTTATGTACAAGATCACCCGGGGCGACCTGGGGGTGACCGGCGAGGCCGCCTTCATAGTCCTGGCCACGTTCATGTCGATAGCGTTCTACAAGCTCGGGGGCGCCGTGAGGAGCATAGCCGTGACGGCCGACTCGGAGGCCATAGTCTCCGCGATACTTGGCAGTGGGTTTGTCGAGCTGTCAGTGATAGGGGCGGGGCTGGCCGGGATCATAGAGCTGGCGGGGAAGTACGCGTCCCGCAGGGGAGGCCAGGCGGGGGAG
>JALUAM010000054.1 GCA_027051095.1 Acidilobaceae archaeon
TACCGCTGATGAAGAGGGTGGGCATGCCCCCGGTCAAGGCGGCGGCTGTGGAGACCGCGGCCAGCATTGGGGGCCAGCTGATGCCCCCCATAATGGGGATAAGCGCCTTCGTAATGGCGGACTACCTTGGCGTGTCGTACTTCGAGGTGATAGCGAGGGGCTGGGTCCCCGCCCTGGTCTACTACGCCGCCGTCGCGTTCGCCGTCTACCTGCTGGCGAGGAGGGTTGTGTCCGCGGGGGCCGCCGTTGAGGCCCCCTCACCCTCAAGGGGAGACTACTACAAGGCCCTCTCACTCATCGCCTCGATAGGCCTGCTCATATTCCTCATGGGGGTTAGGAGGGAGTACCCGGCCCTCGCCGCCCTCCAGTCCTCGGCACTCCTCCTCGCCCTGCTGGCCGCCTGGGAGTCCAGGGCCTCGGGGCCCCGCTCGGTGCTCTCAAGGCTCTCCGAGACTGTGAGGTCCTTCGCGTCGAACACCGCGGAGATAACCGTGCTCCTCTCCAGCCTCGGCATCATGACGGGCCTCATGACTATAACGGGGATACCTACGAGGGTCGGCTTCCTCATGCTCGAGGCCACAGGGGGCTCCCTTATACTCGTAGCCCTGATAGGCTTCGCCTTCGGCTACCTCGTCGGCCTCGGGCTCCCCCCAGTGGTCACCTACATACTCACGGTCTCAGTAGCGGGCCTCTACATGATAGAGGCGGGGCTCAACCCCTGGGTGGTACACTTCTACGCGTTCCTGATAGGCGTTATGAGCGAGCTCAGCCCCCCGACCAGCGTGACGGCCGCCGTGACCTCCAGGATAGCGGGGGCCGGGTTCACGGAGACGATGATAGAGTCGCTGAGGGTCGCGGCGCCCCTCTTCGTCCTCATAGCGGGCGTCATAGCGCTCCCCGAGCTGGTGGTGGAGCCGGGCCCCCAGCAGCTCGCAGCGGCCGCCAGGGCGCTGGCCTCAGCCCTGCTAATCACGGCCGCCCTCAACCTGGAGGCGAGGCTGCCGGCCAGGCTAGCCCTCGCAGCCCTCGGCGCTGCAGTGCTACTATACTAGGCCCTTAGACGCAATTCCAGGTAATTACCCTCAGCTTACCCCTCCCCCGGGGACCCCACCGCTTCAAGGGGTGGAGGGAGGCTTGGCGCAGGCACTCTACATGGCCGTCGCCTCCTACGAGCCCCGTGGCTGCAGCGTCTCCGAGGCCCTCGGCGAGATGCGGGACGCCTTCAGGGGGGTCCCCGGCTCCCAGAGGTCCTACCTCGTCCTGAGCGGCCCGGGCCTCATAGCTGCGTGGCTGGCCAGCTGGGAGCCGGAGCAGCTCGCAGAGGCCAGGGCTAGGGCCGCAGAGAAGCGCTGCCTCTCCGAGGCGGCGTGGTGGCTGGGCGTCTACTGGGAGAGCCCCTACGCTAAGGGGGCGAGCCCCGAGGAGGTCTACAGGGCGGTATCCGAGGCGGAGCCCCTCAGGTACCTCATAGCCTACCCCATGAAGAAGAGCCCCGAATGGTACCTCATACCCTTCGAGGAGCGAAGGAGGATAATGGGCGAGCACATACTCATAGCCAGGGAGGCCATGAAGAGCCTGGGGGTCGAGGTGAGGTCCTACACCACCTACGCCTTCGGCCTAGCAGCCCACGAGTTCCTAGTCATATACGAGGCCGAGGACCTAGCAGGCTGGGCTAGAGTAGTGGAGAAGCTCAGGGAGGCAAAGGCCAGGAAGTGGGTCGTCATGGAGGAGCCCGTCATAGTCGGGGTACTCAACAGGCAATAAGGCCCAAAAGTTTTAATGCATCACATTTTACATTTATTTAAATATACCTCGCAGTTGCCAGCGCCTTCGGAGCAGCCTACGATATATCCGAGACCTTGAGTGCCGCTGGCGATACTCTAGTAGCTGCTGGAGGAGGCGCTACAAACATAACAATACCCTCAGCCCCCTAACAACACTTACGTAGTGCTATGTTACCATTTGCTGACCCGATAGCCAGTGATCTAGGGAAAGCTAATGAAATCTATCCCTGCTCGGCGGTGAGTTCTATAATACAGTTATATTGTTATACATGACCGCTCAGACGATCGCAGGAGGAAGTTACAACTAGTCCGGGTAACGGCTTGCGCGCTTCTAGCTCCTCCCCTGCAGGGGCCTGGCTGTGGGGGTTAGGGTTTTAGCCTCTAGCCTAGTGTACTATGTGATTGTTTAGTGTGCTAGTGTGAAATGGGTGATTGCTGGGGGGCTTGGTG
>JALUAM010000055.1 GCA_027051095.1 Acidilobaceae archaeon
ACCTAAGGGTCGCCGTTATCGGGGCCGGTAGGATCGGCAGTGTCATAGTAGAGAGGCTTTCGGGCGGGGTCCGGGAGGTTCTGGCCACCGGGAGGAGGAGGGAGACGCTGGAGAGGGTTAAGAGGCTGGGGGCCTCTCCTTTGAGGAGCAACGCCGAGGCGGCCTCTAGGGCCGACGTGATCTTCCTCTGCGTGAAGCCCTATCAGCTGCCATCTGTGCTCAGAGAGGTTAGGTGCTGCGCCGACGGGAAGATAGTAGTGAGCGTCGTGGCAGGCGTCAGGAGGTCCACGCTGAGAGAGGCCCTTCCCGGTGCTACCGTGTTCCGGGCTATGCCCAACATAAACGCCCGGGTGGGGGGCAGCGCGACTGCGGTGGCGGACGGCGATGAGTATAGCGACGGTGAGAGGTCGCTGGTGGAGGCGCTCCTGGGGCTGCTGGGCAGAGTGTACTGGATACCGGAGGAGTGGATAGACGCCTGGACAGGCCTCGTTGGCAGCGGCCCCGCTTATATAGCAGAGATAGTGGACGCCCTCGTGCTGGGCGCCGTGAGCATGGGGCTGCCGAGGGAGGTGGTCTACAAGGCCGTCCTCGACACCCTAAGGGCTACCGCCGAGCTGTTGGAGGCCACTGGTGCCCACCCCGCAGAGCTGAGGGACGAGGTTGTCACGCCCGCGGGCACTACTATAGAGGGGTTGAAGAAGCTCGAGGAGATGGGGGTCAAGGCTGCCCTGATAAGGGTTGTCGAGGCGGCCAGCATGAGGGGGATCGAGCTGGGAGAAGCCATAGACAGAAGGGTTAGGGAGGAGCTGTTCGGGGCCAAGGGCTAGACCTTCTTGGGCTTGACTAGGACCCTATCCCCCTCCTCAACCAGCACCTTAGCTATGGCCTCCGCCGCCCTCCGCATCACAGGGTGCAGCCTATCCTTGTTGAGCACTATCATGTCACCCTCTTTTACCGCTACGCCGGCGTTAACGAAGGCCTCCACCACGTCCTCGAACCCTCTTAGCTCATCAATGCTTCTAGGACGCAGCCAGAGAAGCCCGAGCACGTACTCCCTGCGAGTCAGCACTATCCAGGCTTTCAAGGCCGCGCACCCATAGAGCGCCTTCGAATCTGAACGGGGGGAGGGGGGCTGGGGGTGCTAGTACCTCGATGCTACAGCGGAGCCCTGTGTAGGGCGGGGTTCCGTATTACCTCATTAGCCTTGGCGTTGGAGAGCAGTAGAGTGGGCTGGGCGGTGCTAAGGTCTTGGAGGCTTGCACTGGCAGGCCCACCACTAAGATCATAAAGGACGTGGTCCACCAGTTCATAGAGCTTCCAGCGGACTTCGTGGAGTCGATAGTTGACACGCCGCTAGTTCAGAGGCTCAGGAGGGTCCAGCAGCTGAGCCTGGCCCAGATGGTCTACCCGGGGGCCGTTCACACCCGCTTCGAGCATAGCCTCGGAGTCGCCTACACGATCAGGAAGGCCATCTATCATATAGTTAGGAATCTCAGGGAGACTGTGCTACCTGCAATCGAGGCTAGGAGGCCCGAGTACCTGGACGAGGAGGAACTGATGAGAGTGACCTCGATGCTCAGGGCCTTTGCGGTCGAGCTCGAGGGCCTGGAGGGCGAGGCCGTCACGGCAGCCCTGCTGCACGACATAGGCCACATAGCGCTCAGCCATATATCAGAGCAGGCTGCAAACGACTATGTCGTCGAGGTCTCCCCTATGAGGACGGAGGCGACTTCTATCAGCGTTGACCACGAGGCCCTGACTATCAGGATTGTCAACGCTATCCTGAGGGACGGGTCCCTGAGGCCCTGCTATAACGGTAGGCCTGTGAGGATGGAGGTCGTCAACAACATACTAGCTAGGGCCTACGCTAAGGGGTGCTCAGCCGTCATGAGGAGGGAGGCTGACGCGCTGGACGCAGCCATATGCATAGTAGCCAAGCTACTCAGCTCCAATATAGACGTTGACAGAGCCGACTACATACTCAGGGATAGCATCCACACGGGTAACCTGGCCGGCATCTACGACCTGAACAGGTATTATGCTGTGCTGACAGTCGTGCCCTCAGTCAAGAGGGCTGGCGGGCTGGAGCTGCACATGGACCTCGGGGTCTTGGAGAAGGGGGTCAGGATAGTGGAGAACATGCTGCTAGCCAGGATATACATGTACAGCGACGTCTACCTCCACGACGTATCCATGACCTACTCTGTGATGGCATCGAGGCTACTGGCACTCCT
>JALUAM010000056.1 GCA_027051095.1 Acidilobaceae archaeon
GACGTCGAGAAGAGCCTAGTAGAGCCCGAGGACATCATAGAGGTGATAGCTCACAGGAAGAGCCCTGCCGAGGTGGAGAGGAGGGCTAGGGCCGGCTAGACCCTGTAGACTCTAGTCCCTTCCAAGACCCTCTCCAGACCCTCCCTGAGTATCGCCTCTACCCTTCTCATTTCGACGCCCTCGGTTGCGCCCACGCTCGATACCGCGGCGGCGGCTGCCGCCTGGGCTCTAGCAAGCGCCTCGGGAAGGTCCTCCAAGCCTGCCCCCGGCTCTAGAGATACTAGGAGGCCCGCGCAGAAAGCGTCGCCGGCCCCCGTGGGATCTATAACGTTCACCTTGAAGCTGGGCTGCCTGACTATGAAGCCTTTCAGGGCCGCGGCTACGCCCCAGCTACCCGTAACCGCTATGATCGCCTTTGTGGCCCTCGAGAGCGCCTTTAGACCCTCTTCCACGCCGGCCGCGCCTGTCAGCATCTTCAGCTCTTCTTCGTTCAGGTGTATAACGTCCGCGAGGCTGAGCACGGGCTTGAGCGCCTCTACACTTCTTCTCTCGGTGTAGGCAGGGTCTATCATGATCAGCGATGCGCCAGCCCTTCTAGCCTCTCTCAAGATCTCGGGGGCCTCCACGTCGAGAGCGGGGGAGAAGCCGAGGGCCATGTAGAGCCTTTCCGGCCCGACCTCGAGTAGGACCCGTCTCACGTGGCCCGGCGAGAGCCTCCTGTTAGCGCCCCGGTACACATGGAACCTCCTATCCTCGCCTCTCAGGGCTATTATCAGGTTCCTGGCGGTGGGCGCATCGACCACCTCTACTCTAGGCTCTGCACCGCCCCTCCTAACGGAGGATATCAGGAACTCGCCGAAGCCGTCGTCGCCGACAGCGCCTACGCTGTAAACCCTGCCCCGGTAGCCTAGCCTTGCAGCGTCTATGGCAACGTTGACCGCGTGGCCCCCAGCCCTCAGCTCGAAGGGCTCGTCAAGGTAAACGACCTCGCCCGGCTTGGCCAGCCTGTCAATGCCGGCTAGGATCACGTCGGCTGTATAAGTGCCGGCGGCCAGTAGAGGCTTGGTCAAAAACAGGGCACCCCTACCAGGGTTAAGGAGGATTTAAGGGGTTTCAGGGCTTCAGCGTTATCTTCCCGTCTATCCTCTTATGGCCTCTTTCGAAGGCCTTGAGCGCGTCTTCTAGGGGGAACCTAGAGGTTATGATCCTAGTCATGTCTATCTTTCCGGCAGCCATAAGCCGTATAACGTTCTTGAAGTTGCCCCAGCCCGAGTGGCCCTGGCTCCCGTAGATCTGGGCCCTCCTCACCTGCAGGACCTCCAGGTATATCGGTGTCACGTTGGGGGCCCTCCCGATCCAGACTATCTTGGAGCCTATCGCTAGGCTCTTGAGCATCTGGGGCAGGGTCTTCTCGGGGGCGCCCGCGGCCTCAACGTGCATGTCTGCGCCCTCCCCGCCCGTCACGTCCATGATTTTCTCCCAGGGCTCCACCCCCGACTTGGCCAGCTCGACTGGGTCGAAGACGTAGTCGGCTCCCATCTGCCTGGCCAGCTCCCTTCTGACCGGGCTGACCTCGAAGGCTATGACGAGCCCGGCGCCGGCCGCCTTGGCTAAGCCTATGGCTGCGAGGCCTATGGGCCCGGCGCCCCAGACAACCACGTAGCCTCCCGGCTTGAAGCCGCCTGCCCTGTTGAACATGGCGTGGTAGGCGACCGAGGTGGGCTCGACCAGGCTGCCAGCCTCGAAGGCGCTGTCCTCGCTCTTATATCTGTCTAGGAGGGAGTCGATCTTCCACAGGTACTTCTCGTGGGGTATGAGGACGTACTCGGCCATGCCTCCGTCGTGGGTGAAGCCTAGCTCGCCGTACTCCAGGTCTGCAGGGTCGTTGAGCCTTATGCAGTGGTTGAAGTAGTTGACCCTGCAGGCGTCGCAGTCGCCGCACCACAGCATCTCCTCGCTGGTTACCATGTCGCCGGGCTTCACGTTCCTGACCTGCGGCCCAACCTCCTCGACGACTCCGCTAAGCTCGTGGCCCAGGACCACGGGCGTCTTGACGAGGCCAGGGTAGATCATGTATCCCTCCTCGTCTGTCTCGACCATGTGGAGGTCGCTACCGCATATGCCAACCGCCTTGACCCTGAGCAGGACCTGCCTGCCCCTCGGCCTGGGCACCTCCCTCTCCTCTAGCTGGATCCTCGGGTTCCTCCAGACCTTGTTGCCCTCCCTAACCTTCCTGGTCCTCGCCTCGGCCTCCGTAACCCTGTAGCCCGGCCTCGGCTGGAAGTCAGCGTGGAGCACTAGGGCGAGCATCCTACGGGAGGCCAAGACCACCCACGCCCCACAGGCATAAACGTTCAAGCGCTCGGAACGGAAATATCGTTATAATCAAAATATTTTAACTAAGGCTTTTTAAACCCCTTCAAGGAGGCCCTCCAAGACCTCCTATTAGTGTGAGCGTTGAGAGTCTCATCTCTTTGAACAGATCAATTATCTACTAGGCGTGAAGCATCGCGACGCGATATTATCGTTAGAGGGGTTCTGCTCGTGGGCCGGGTTAGGGTCTGTAGGCTGGAGGACCTCGCGTCAAGGGGAAGGCTTGCCGTCAAGGCTGGGGGCGCTAGCATAGCGCTCTTCTATGTTGGCGGGAGGGTCTATGCCGTCGAGAACAGGTGCCCCCACATGGGTTATCCCCTCGTCAAGGGCAGCGTGAAGGGGTGTATCTTAACCTGCGACTGGCACCACGCTAGGTTCGACCTGGAGACAGGCGGTAGCCTCGACCTCTGGGCCGATGATGCCCGCGTTTACAGGGTCGAAGTCAGGGATGGTTGGGTCTATGTCTACGTTGACGGTGGGGGCAGGAGCTGCGAGTACTATGTGAGGAGGGTTAAAGAGGCGCTAGACCATGGCTTGACCCTCGTGGCCGCCAAGTCTGTGATGGGCGTGATATCCAGGTGCGGTGGCCCCAAGAGGCTGTACGAGGCTGTAGCTGAGTGGGTGGAGGGGAGGCAGTACTCGTGGGGCGGCGGAGCCACTTACATAACGGCTATAGCCAACCTCCACTCGATCGGCGCTTTAGACGAGCATAGCCTGCAGCTCGGCCTTGTGAGGGGCCTGCAGGTCCTATCAGAGGAGGCCTCCGATAGCCCGCCTAGACCCTACCTAGCCCCCCTCGGACCAGCCGGCCGTGGCAGGCTCGGCGAGTTGAAAGAGCTGCTGAGGGAGGCCGTGGAGACCAGGGACCCCCTGGCCGCTGAGAGGGTCATGCTGACTATATCAGAGGCTGTGGGTGACTTGAGGGGGATCGCCGGCGTTTTCATGGAGGTTGCCACTGATCACTACCTCTCCGACGGCCACATAGTCGACTTTGCCAACAAGGCCTTCGAGTTCATGGAGTCTCTTGGCATCATTCTGAGGGGCGTCTTGAGGGGGCTCGCCAGGTCCATGGCGGAGGCTAGGCGATACGAGGAGGAGAGCATGTGGAGGACCCCCGTGGACCTAGTAGCTGTAGTCGGTGAGGAGCTGGGAAGACTACCCGAGGCGTACGAGGCCGGGCTGGAGGGCGGGCGGGAGGCCGACCCGCGTGACGTGGCTGCGCTGGTGCTGGGCGACGATCCCCGCTCGATAGCCAGGGGAGTTACGGACATGCTGTCTAAGGGCTACAGCCCTGCTTCGATAGCGCGCGGCGTCGCTTTCGCAGCTGCAGCTAGGCTAGCCCAGTTCAACTCGTCGAACGACGTGGAGGACTGGTTCAGCCCGGCCCATGCGTTCACTTATGCACACGCGATTTACAGGGCGCTGGAGAGGAGCCCGAGCTGGGCTGTCTTCAGGGGTGTCTACCACGCGGCTCTTAGAGTCTACCTTGACAGGCTGCTATCGACGCCGCCCTTCAAGCCCCCTAAGGGGTCGCCCGGCAGGGATGCCGGTAGCCTGCTGAAGGCGCTGCTGGATGCCATGGACAGGAGGTATAGCGTGGACGAGGTGGCCGGCATAGTGGCGGATTACATGGCCTCGGGCGGCAGCGAGGAGTCTCTGGTGAGGACTCTATCCCATGCAGTGCTCAGGGAGGACCAGGACTTCTACGTGGTCCAGGTGCTGGAGGCCGGGGTAAGGCTCTCGAGGGAGCTGGGGAGGCCGGAGGATAGGGCCACAGTCTACATTGCTGTTGCTAGGTTCGCCGCCTCCCAGTCGCCGACCAGGAGGAGGGTTGAGCAGACCCTCAGCATAGCTTCGAGGCTCGAAGCGGGCGGCTAGGCCCTGTAGCGGCGGGTGAACGTGACGGCTATCAGCTTGACCTCAGTCATCTCTAGCATTGTGTCCCTCACGCCCTCCCTGCCGATCCCGCTCCTCTTGACCCCGCCGAAGGGCAGGGAGTCCCACCTGAGCCTGGTGGAGTCGTTTATTATCACGCCGCCCGCCTTTATCTCCCTGGCGAGCTGGAGCGCCCTCTCTAGGTCCCTAGTGAATATGGCCGCCTGGAGGCCGTACTCGGTCGAGTTGGCAAGCTTAACGGCTTCATCGTCGCTTGAGACCACTGCTATGGGCGCGATGGGCCCAAACACCTCCCTCCTCATGACCTCCATCTCGGGGCCCGCGTCCTCCACCACCGTGACCGGGTAGAAGCTTCCGGGGAGCCCGGGCCTCTCGACGAGGACCTTAACCTTGCCCCCCTTAGCCCTCGCATCCTCTACGAAGCCGTCCAGCCTGTCGACGGCCTCCCGGCTTATCACGGGGCCCACGTCGGTGTCCTCCCTCAGGGGGTCGCCGAGCCTGAGCTTCGACGCCATCGACTCGAAGAGCCTTATGAATTCGTCGGCTACCCTCTCGTGGACTATGATCCTCTTGGCCGCGTTGCAGTTCTGGCCCGCATACTCGTAGCGAGCCCTCACCGCCACCCTGGCAGCCCTCTCAACGTCGGCATCGTCCAGGACTATCATGGGGTCTGAGCCGCCCAGCTCCATTATCACCCTCTTGCCCCGGGCCACTGCGGCTGAGGCTATCCTCAGCCCGACCTCAGTCGAGCCCGTAAACGTTATCAGGGATACAGCCTCGTTCTCGACTAGCTCGCCCCCTATCTCCCCGCTATAGCCTGTGACGACCCTCACGGCGTTATCCGGGAGCCCTGCCTCCACTAGGATCTCTCTTAGCTTGAGAGCGCTGAGCGGCGTCAGCGAGCTGGGCTTCACCACAACGCTGTTGCCGGCGGCTATGGCGGGGGCCACCTTATGC
The DNA here is from genome assembly GCA_027051095.1 of Acidilobaceae archaeon. Taxonomy (GTDB): domain Archaea; phylum Thermoproteota; class Thermoprotei_A; order Sulfolobales; family Acidilobaceae; genus Aeropyrum. The sequence goes on from JALUAM010000056.1 coordinate 5,227, forward strand.
GCCATGCTGTTGAGGGGGAAGTTGAAGGGCAGTATAGCGGCCACCACGCCCACGGGCTCCCTCACAGTCATGACTAGCCTATTCTCGTTGCCCGGGGGGTACTCATATGCGTCGACCCTGTGAACCCTCCCCTCGAGGACCAGGGGCGCCTCCTCCGCGGCCTGCCTGAACACCCTCGAGGCCCGTAGGACCTCGACCCTAGCATCTCTGACCGGCTTGCCAGCCTCCATCGCGAGAAGCCTAGCTAGCTCCTCCTTCCTTTCCTCCAGGATCTCGGAGACCCTCCTCAGTATAGCCGCCCTCCTATAGAGCGGCGTCCTGGAGATTTCCTCGAAGCCGTCCACAGCCCTCTCAATCTCCTCCCTAACCTCGCTCACGCTCATAGCGGGGACCTTTCCGACGAGCTCGCCCGTGGCAGGACTCCTAACCTCTATAACCCGCTCCAAGGAGAGCCCCCCGGCCGCAGGGGCCCGGCCCGGGGGGTCGCGGCTCGCGATGGGTACTTAAGCGCTGGATGGCCGCGCCCTTTAGCGCCTAGCGGCCTCTCCGACCTGCTCGGCTTTGAGGGCTTCCGCTGCCAGGCTCTTGATGTGTGTTGCTAGTGCGTCCTCTAGGAGGGGGAGGAGGAATGGTATCTTGACCTTAGCCTCCATCGATTCCACCCTCTTGGAGAGCTTCCCTGGCATGAGGGTGTAGCCTACTATGCACTCGGCATTGCAACCCTCGCATTTGGTCTTCAGGGAGACGGGCACGCCGAGGGACTCCTCGAGGATCCTCCTAGCCTCCTCAAGGTCTGATAAGTGCCTCTCGACGAACCTCTTAGCAGGCCAGTATGCCAGGTCTACGCTGTTGCAGCCCTCGAGTCGGGTCTTCAGCGCCTCAGCAACTCTCCTGGGCGGTATGGAGCCTAGGAGGACTGCTCCCGCGGCCTCCACGGCCTCCCTCACTGTCTCGAAGTGCCCGCCCCTCCCCAGGAAGAGAGCGTAGACTAGGTCGCCCTGCCTGAAGTCCGCTCTACCCTCCTCGACCGCCGATATCACGACTTTTGAGCACTCGAGGCCGAGGCCCTCGCAGGCCCTGGAGAGTAGCGAGTCTACCAGGCCATGCCCGCTCTCATCCCCAGGGTCGTGATATACTATTACAAGCCTGGCCAACCCTTGGCCCCCCTATCAGGCGAATGGGCTTCGAGGTGATAGCCCATAGCGGTTACCGGTAAATACGCTAGCTATACCGTTACACGGGAGGAAGGAGCCCGGGGAAGTATTCTAACATATGGATATGTATTTGCAACGTAATGACACGGACGTGCGGGTAACCGCGCCACGTGATCACCCGGGGATAGCATCACCGCGTCTCGGAGGGCTCGCGGGCTTTGAGAGGCCACGGGGAGTGGCCCTTCCACGAGAAGCCGCTGATAGTCTTCTGGGAGACAACTAAGGCGTGCCTGCTCGAGTGCAAGCACTGCAGGGCCGAGGCGATAAAGGAGCCTCTGCCGGGCGAGCTCTCCACGGAGGAGGGCCTCCGCCTGGTAGAGGACGTGGCCTCCTTCGGCAGGCCGACTCCGATACTCGTGTTCACCGGGGGAGACCTCTTGATGAGGAGGGACATCTGGACCTTGCTGGGGCATGCGCAGAGGCTCGGGGTCAGGACTGCTGTTGCGCCTAGCGTCACGCCGCTGCTGACCGAGGAGGTCATGGACAGGTTCGTGGAGCTGGGCGTCGGAGCTGTATCGATAAGCCTGGACTCGCCCTACCCAGAGGTGCACGACTCTATAAGGGGCATTGAGGGGACATGGGAGAGGACCGTCTGGGCTATCAAGGAGCTGCTCAGGAGGCCTCTCAGGGTCCAGGTTAACACCGTGGTCATGAGGAGCACCGTGGACGGGCTTCCAGAGATGGTGAAGCTGCTCCTGGACCTAGGGGTTAGGACCTGGGAGGTGTTCTACCTGGTCCCTGTGGGTAGGGCGGGGTTCCAGGAGGACCTAGCGCCCAGCGAGTGGGAGGACGTCTCCCTCTTCCTATACCAGGCTAGCAAGTACGGGCTGAGGGTGAGGACCGTCGAGGGCCCCATGTTTAGGAGGATAGTGCTGGCGGCGTCTAAGGTGGAGGCGGCTGGGGGGAGAATCGAGGACCTCGTCAAGCCTGGCGCACTCTACAGGAAGCTCATGAACAAGCTGGTCGAGGTCCTAGGCGAGCCCCGCGGCCCGCCGATGGCGCAGGCTATAGGCACGATGGACGGGAGGGGGGTCATATTCGTGTCTTACGACGGGAACGTGTATCCGAGCGGCTTCCTCCCGCTCTCTGCGGGCAACGTGAGGCATAGGAGCCTGAGGGAGATCTACAGGGGCTCGCCTCTGTTCAAGGCTCTCAGGGGCAGGCTGAAGGGCAGGTGCGGCGCTTGCGAGTTTCGGGGGGTCTGTGGGGGCAGCAGGGCTAGAGCCTTCGCCTACACTGGCGACCCGTTCGCTGAGGACCCCGCGTGCCCCTACAAGCCCGGCTCCTGGGCGGGCCTGGCGGGTGGTGACCTGTGATTCCGGTCTCGGTGCTTGTCACTGGTAAGGGGACGGTCTCCGAGAGGATCACGGGCAGGAGGGGCAGGAGGCCTAGTAGCTTCTCGACGCCGATAAGGCCCATAGTCTTCTGGAACCTCACCTACAACTGCAACCTCTACTGCCTGCACTGCTACATCAACGCGGCGCCCGGCAGGGGCGGAGAGCTGGGCGTCGGGGAGAAGCTCAGGGTCGCGGAGATGCTATGGGAGCACGGGATCCCGCACGTGGTTCTCAGCGGGGGTGAGCCCCTGGTAGCCCGGGGGTTCTGGGAGGTGGCCGGTAGGATAGCCGAGCTGGGCAGGCCTACGATGAGCTTGAGCACTAACGGCACCCTGATAGATGGGAGGGTGGCTTCAAGGCTCGCAGACCTGGGCTTCAGGTACGTGGGCGTGTCGATAGACAGTGTGAGGCCCGAGGTCCACGACAGGTTCCGGGGGGCTAGGGGAGCGTTCGATAGGGCTGTTAGAGGGGTCAAGGCGCTCATAGACCAGGGTATCCCCGTGGGGCTTAGGACCACGATTACGAGGTGGAATGTGAGGGAGGTGCCAGAAATCGTGGACTTCACGGCTAAGATAGGAGCCTCGAGGCTAGCCCTCTACGTGCTCGATACCGTGGGGAGGGGCGTCCTAGTCAAGGAGGACCTGCCCAGCGTGGAGCAGCTCAAGTGGATGCTCGAGGTGCTGGTGGAGAAGGCCAGGGAGTATGAGGGTGTGCTCGAGATACTCCTGGTGAGGTTTAACCAGGGAGGGGTCTACCTGGCCAAGAAGCTGGCCAAGAGCCCCGAGGAGGAGAGAGCCCTCCTGGAGCTTGTGGGCTCGCAGGGCGACTGCGGCAGGAAGGCTGTCAGCATATACCCCGACGGCACCGTGAAGCCTTGCCAGTTCATAGACCATGTCACCGTAGGCGACCTGAGGAGGCAGCACCTAAGCGAGGTCCTAACCCCCGAGAACCCCCTGCTTAGGCCGTTCCTGGAGGCCCACAAGCACCTGAGAGGGCCTAGGTGCTCCAGGTGCCCCTACAAGGCGTACTGCGGCGGGGGCAGTAGGGGGAGGGCCCTAGCGCTCACGGGCGACTTCTGGGGCGACGACCCCCTATGCCCGCTCCATGGCTAGCCGCCCCTCATCCAGGCGTTGAAGGCCGAGTGCACCCTCTCGTAGAGCCTTAGCAGGGCTGGCTCTGCCCGTCGAGCCGCGCCCGGGCTAACGGCTTCGAGGAAGCCGAGGTCTATGGAGAGCCTTGAGGGGTCTGGCCTCTCCGGGTCGAACTGCCTAGGCACCCTTGCAAGCTTGGCCGTTGAGAGGGCGTCGAAAACGCCTGCTAGCCTCTTAAGCACGTGCACGCCAAGCTTCGCAACGTCTAGGACCGGCAGGAGCCTCCACTGAGATATCTTGAGGCTAGTCCACCTCCCCCGCGTCTCCTCCCTGCTGAACAGGACCGTCAGAAGGCCCCACGTAGTGTTCAGCCATAGCACTAGCGCCTTCTCAGCGTAGTCCCTAGCCGGGCCTCTAACCCTCAGCCTCACAGCGTAGAACATGTTGGCTAGGACTGGCTCCCTCGAGTAGAGCGCTATCGCCCTCGCAGTGTCCCACCATATCCTGTCGGGCAGCAGGACCCTGGAAGCATACCTCTCGTAGACTGCGGCCGCGGCGCGGCTAACAGGCTCGACGTACGCGTTGGGCTCAACGAGCATCCTCGCCCTGAGATCCTCGCCGCCCCCATACACCGCGGGGTAGCCTGTCGGCCTCCCAGAGACCTTGAAATGCCCGTGGAACTGGTGCCTATCAACCCCGATACTCTCTGCTATGTAGCCGAGCCTAGTCATGGGCAGCCTCAGGGTTAGGGAGGTCCTAGGCTCTGAGCTCAAGCTCACCCCTCCCCATGAGCCTGTGCACGACCAGCTCCACCAGGGCAGGGTCCGGGGCCGCGACGAACCTATTCCAGTTGTCTATACTCTCCAGCATAAGCCGCCTGGGCACCTTGAGGACTACCGCCCTCGAGCCAGAGACCCTAACCTCCATGGAGCCCCCGGGCTCGAGGCTCCTAGCCGCCCTCCTGGCCTCCTCTGCCAGCATCACGGCTCTCAGCGGCGTTGATGGCTTCCTCAGCAAGTTGATGAATATAGTGTAGCCCAGGGGCCTCCCAGACCTTCTGGCTACCAGGAGGACCTCGCTCAGTGAGGAGCCCTCAGAGAAGCCGTAGCCGCCTTCGGGGTCGCCGCTAGCCACCACATACCTGACGTCGAACTCCAGGGCGAGGAGGACCCTGGCCAGGAACCAGGAGACGCCGGCTAGGAGGCTCCTTGGGAGCACGAAGGCTATCACACCGCCGTCCGAGACAGTCTTGTAGGCCAGGTGCAGGAATAGAAGTGCCTCCCCCGCGTGGCCTATGTCCAGGTACTGCCTGGGCCCCCGCTCCAGGATCTCCCTGGCCATGGGGGGTAGGCGGCCCAAGCCCTCTAAGGCTATGGAGAGTAGCTCGCTCCTCACGCGCCTCCTAAGCTCCTCGTAGGACCTTAGGAGCGCCCTCCTAGCCCCGGGGTCGCCTATGAAGCCGAAGAGGCCGCGCTCCCCGCCGAAGCGCCCCGGCCTGCCAGTGGCCCTGGCGAAGGGCGGATTCATGATCACCAGGTCGAAGCTACTGGGGAGCCGGCTGCCCCGCTCCCCGGTGACAGGCTCTAGGAGCCCCTCGCCGCCGCCCCTAAGCAGCTCCAGCGAGCCGAGCCACGCCCGGCCCGAGTAGTAGCCCAGCCTGAC